>CAYGQJ010000037.1:11106-21547 GCA_964351845.1 uncultured Flavobacteriaceae bacterium
TAACTTTAAAAATAACAATGTATCGCTGTTAATTTATTGTTAGAGAACGCTAGTTTTCTTTGTAAGAAACACGATATTTAGAGGCATATTTTCTACATTTACAAAAATATTTATTTATGGCATCAGTAACTTTAGGGGGAACCCCAGTAAACACAATAAGCAATCTTCCAGAAGTAGGAAGTCCAGCACCCGATTTTACGCTTTCGCGAAATGACCTAACAGCTGCAACGCTCAATGATTATAGAGGTAAAAAACTGATTTTAAATATATTTCCAAGTGTAGATACCGGTGTATGTGCACAATCTATTAGAACGTTTAATGAGAAAGCAAGCGCACTAGAAAATACAGAAGTACTTTGTATTTCTCGTGATTTACCATTTGCACAAGCTCGTTTTTGTGGAGCAGAAGGCATTGATAATGTAAGTACGCTCTCTGATTTTAAAAAGGGTGAGTTTGGAAAAGATTACGGAATCGAACTTTCTGATGGTGGTTTTGAAGGATTGCACGCAAGAGCCATTGTTGTGATAGATGATAAAGGAAAAGTAACGTACACAGAACTAGTACCAGAAATAGGACATGAGCCTAATTATGAGGCGGCTCTTAATGCTTTGTCATAAATATGCCTACCAAATTCATAAAAGGGCGTCTTAAAGGATGTGTCTATGCTTTTAAAGGCGGCATTCTATTATTAAAAACCGAAGCGAGTATTCAGGTGCAATTTGTCATTGCCATCTTAATTACGATTGCAGGATTTTATTATGATATTTCGCTTACCGAGTGGATGATTCAAACCCTGTGTATTGGATTGGTCATGGGAATAGAAGGTCTCAATACCGCTGTCGAAGAAATTGCAGATTTTGTGCACCCAGATTTCCATAATAAAATTGGAAAAATAAAAGATATTGCAGCAGGAGCTGTAGGGATTGCAGCCCTTATTGCTGTGATTGTTGCCGGAATAATTTATGTACCTAAGGTATTTTGATCTCCCGCATTGCTAGTACCTGAACGTCTTTTGTTAAAAAAAACAGCTTGAATAAAGTTGACTTACCTTCTATGTAGTGGTACTCAATTTATAGTACACAGGATCGATTACGAACCCTACAGTGTATAAAAAGTACTAATTGAACACCAAATCATCTATAATTCCGTTTCATATTTGTATTTTTATCGAGACAATCCAATCCAATCAATAGCTTAATGGCTAAAAAGAAAACAACGACCAAAAGCAAACCAAAAAAAGTAAAGACACCCAGAAAGCCCATCAACCTTAAACTTTCTAGACAACAACAAATTATACTAGGAAGTTTCTTGTTTTTTCTTGGGATTGCTTTGTTCTTCTCGTTTGTGTCCTACTTATTTACATGGAAAGTAGACCAAAGTGTCCTTACTGATATAACAAATAGAGAAACGCCTACAGCAAACTGGCTTAGTAAATTTGGTGCAGGTGTCAGTAACTTTTTTATTTATAAAGGTTTTGGAGTTTCCGCGTTTATTATCACCATACTACTCACGATTTCTGGTGTGTATTACTTTTTTGATTATGCAAAAGCAAGACTCAGACAGTTTTGGTTTTGGGGCATCTTAGTCATGTTATGGCTTTCTGTATTTTTTGGATTCTTTCATGAGAAAAATGATCTTCTTGGCGGTCGAGTAGGCTATGAAATAAATGACTATTTACAAGACTACTTAGGACTTATAGGGACTTCATTTGTAATGGTGTTTTTGGCAATTGCCTATGCGGTGATTCGTCTAAAAGTAACCCCAGACAAAGTAGGCACCTTTTTTAAGAGCACGAAAGACCAACTTTCTGATGAGTTTACAGAGACAGTCACAGAAGCTTCGACAACGACTTCAGAAACAGAAATACCTGTTGTAGATGATTCATCAGAAACCGTAGAAGCATCAAAAATCACTACAGAAACAGCTGCTGTAGATGAGCAATCATCGGTAAAGTCTACATTTGAAATGAATGTAGAAAATCTACAGCCTACAATTGGGAAAAAGAAAAAAACAGCGGTTGTAGACCTTCCCATGGAAGTCAGCACTCCTGAGCCTGAACTTGAAGTGATTCCCGAAGTAGATGATACCATTGAGATAGAAGTAAAACCACCTACGGAAGAAAAAGAAGTCAAACAGAATTTAAGCGATAAATTGGTAAAAGACTTTGGAGAGTTTGATCCTACGTTAGAGTTAGGTAACTATAAATTCCCGCCGATAGACTTGTTAAAAGATTATACAGGAGGTCAGGGTATTACGATCAATCAAGAAGAGCTTGAAGAGAATAAAAACAAAATTGTAGAGACCTTAAATAACTATAAAATTGGTATTGCCAATATCAAAGCGACCGTAGGGCCTACAGTTACGTTGTATGAAATTGTACCAGATGCGGGGGTACGTATCTCGAAGATTAAAAACTTAGAAGATGATATTGCATTATCATTAAGTGCTCTAGGAATTCGTATTATTGCGCCTATTCCAGGGAAAGGAACCATTGGTATTGAAGTGCCTAATAAAAACCCAAGAATCGTATCGATGCGATCTGCGGTGGCATCACGTAAATTTCAGGAGGCAGAAATGGAACTTCCCTTAACTCTTGGTAAAACCATTTCTAATGAAACCTTTGTCGTGGATCTTGCCAAAATGCCTCACTTATTAATGGCAGGGGCTACTGGTCAAGGAAAATCGGTAGGATTAAATGCCATACTTGCTTCGCTGCTTTACAAAAAACATCCAGCCGAAGTCAAGTTTGTACTCGTTGATCCTAAAAAGGTGGAACTTACGTTGTTCAATAAGATAGAGCGTCATTATCTAGCAAAATTACCAGATACCGATGAAGCCATTATCACCGATAATTCTAAAGTAATCAATACGCTTAATTCCCTCTGTATTGAGATGGATGCACGGTATGACTTGCTTAAGGATGCGATGTGTCGTAATATAAAAGAGTACAACACAAAATTTAAAGCACGTAAACTCAACCCGAATAATGGGCATAAGTTCCTTCCTTATATTGTATTAGTAGTCGATGAGTTTGCAGACCTGATCATGACTTCAGGTAAAGAAGTTGAAACACCTATTGCGCGTCTAGCGCAACTTGCCCGTGCTATCGGGATACACCTTATTATAGCAACGCAGCGTCCCTCTGTAAATGTAATTACAGGAATTATTAAAGCCAACTTCCCGGCACGTATCGCTTTTAGGGTAACTTCAAAAATTGATAGCCGTACTATTTTGGATACTTCCGGCGCAGACCAGTTAATAGGTCGTGGTGATATGTTATATACCCAAGGGAATGACGTGGTCCGTATTCAATGTGCTTTTGTAGATACACCAGAAGTAGAGCGTATTGTAGATTATATAGGAGCCCAAAAAGCCTACCCAGATGCGCACCTATTACCAGAGTATATTGGAGAAGAAAGTGGCACGAGTCTTGATATAGATGCGAGTGATAGGGATAAGCTCTTCCGTGAAGCGGCAGAAGTTTTAATAATTGCACAACAAGGAAGCGCCTCTTTATTACAACGAAAACTCAAACTTGGATATAACAGAGCGGGACGTCTTATAGATCAGCTGGAGGCAGCAGGTATTGTAGGACCTTTTGAAGGTAGTAAAGCGCGTCAAGTGCTCATATCAGATATGGCTGCTTTGGATCAACTTTTAAACAATGAAGGAAATGAATAAGATTCGTATGCGATTTTTAATGAGTGTGGTATGTATACTGGGAGGGTACGCTTTCGCGAAAGCGCAATCAGCCCAATCTTTACTTAAAGAAGTAGATACCAAAGTGAAGAGCTATAAAAGCATAAACATCAACTTTAAGTATGCACTCACCAATGAAGCTGAAGGTGTTAGTCAAGAAACCAAAGGAAGTGTTGTTCTTAAGGGAGACCTGTATCTATTAAATTTATTAGGGACGACACAAATTTTTGATGGTACTAGTATTTATACCATTGTACCTGAAGACGAAGAAGTAACCGTAAGTAGCGTGAATGATCAAGATGAAAACTCGATTACTCCTTCAAAAATGCTTTCTTTCTTTAATGATGGATACACTCAAAAAATGGACATTACTCAAAAAGTAAATGGCCGTACGATACAGTATGTAAAGCTCACGCCTATAGATTCTAATAGTGAGGTAAAACATACACTATTAGGGATTGATACCACCACAAAACATATTTATAGATTGATTATTGTACAGAAAAACGAGACAAAAATCACGATTACAGTGAGCTCATTCAAACCAAACCAACCCCTGTCTGCCAATACGTTTGTATTTGATAAGAGTAAGTATACAGATTATTACATCAATAAAATCTAAAGGGATTAACAAAATATAACAGTAGCAGTACAAAAGTAATGGACTAGGTATTGTACTTTTGTTTTCGATTTCTTACTTAATGAAAATACTAGATCGTTATATCCTTTTTACGTATGTAAAAACATTTTTGAGCATCTTTATCATATTGATGTTCATTTTTGTTTTACAAAGTGTCTGGCTCTATATTCAAGAGCTAGCGGGGCGTGATCTGGATTTTAGCGTCATTCTCAAATTCTTATTATTTGTAACGCCTAGTCTTGTAACACTTGTACTTCCGCTTTCTGTGCTACTTACCAGTATTATGACCTTTGGTAATTTTGCCGAAAACTATGAGTTTGCAGCCATGAAATCTACGGGAATCTCGCTGCAACGCGCGATGAAAAGCTTGATAGTATTTATTAGCTTTTTAGGCATCACATCATTTTTATTTGCAAATTATGTGATTCCAGCTTCGCAATTTGAATTCAGAAATCTCCGTAATAACATAGGAAAATTGAAACCCGCGATGATTATACGCTCGGGGCAGTTTAATGAAATTGGCGACGATATTAATATCCGTGTCGCTAGTAAATATGGGGAGCGAGATCAATACCTCACTGATGTGATTATACATCAAAAAGAGCCAGGGCGGATCGGAAACTTTAAGGTCATAAAAGCCAAAGAAGGAGAGTTGATTAGTTCGCTAGAATCCCCTATACTTTCCTTAAAACTAACAGACGGTAATTATTATGATGAGGTAAAACAGACAGATTATAAAAAGAAGAAAAGAGAACCTTTTGTAAAAAGTTATTTTGAAACCTATACACTCAATATTGATTTAGGAAGCCTTGATGATGTAGACCTTGATGATAAAGGAATAGATAACTCCTATCAAATGCTCAATGTAAAAGAGCTAGACTCTTCATTACAAGTGCTGTCTGAAAGGTATACAAAAAGTAGAGTAGATTTTGGGACTACGTTTATAAACAAGACGAATTTCAAGCCTATTAATGATTTTAAATTACCAAAGCTAGATACCATACAAGAAGTCCTTTTAGAGAATTATAATCTTACAGATAAAGTAGCCATTTTGCAAGCGGTGAAGTCTACTATAAACAATTCGATTACCTCCATAGATAGAAGAAAGAAAATACACGCGTTAGACGTAAAACGACTGAATAAATTTGAGATTGCTATCCATGAAAAATACGTACTCGGCTTTAGTTGTATTGTCTTATTCTTTGTAGGCGCACCTCTTGGAGCGATTATACGTAAAGGAGGACTCGGACTTCCTATTGTCGTTGGGGTTGTATTATTTCTCACTTTTCACTTCATCGGTATTTTTGCAAAAAACAGTGCAGAAGACGGCACCATTTCGGCTTTTATGGCTAGTTGGTTAAGCACCATTATTACCCTACCCATAGGCGTCTATCTTACCTACAGAGCCACTACAGACCAAGGACTCATAGACTTAGACCCTATTCGTTTATTCCTTCAGAAAATCTTTGGAAAGAAGAAAAAAGAAGTAGAAGAAGTCATTGAAGAAAAAATAGAATATACCTTAACAGCCGAAGAAGAAGCCATCTTAGACGGCCGATCTATCAATCAACTCAAAGAAGTCGTTAAGAATTACAAACAGTATAACTATAGCGATGCTATGCGATATGGTGCTATTGATAGACTAGAGGTATTAGGAATCACAAAAGAGAACTTGAAAGTACAAGGCTTTTATGAGAATACGACCTATAATAAAGCTGAAAAATACTTCAATGATTATAAAAAGTTCAATAAGTACACATTACTAAATTATCTGGTGTACATAGTACTTTTTGCAGTAGCGCTTTTTATACCAGAAATTATTGGAAAGAACCCTACTGTGATTCTAGGATATCAAATAACTCAAATTGTGATGCTTGTTATCTTTTATATTTTATACACACTTACTTTAATCGCCATTTCTAATTTCTTTTCAGAAATAGGAAAGAAACAAACAACAGGACTCATTATTCTTTTTTGGCTTTTAGGTATTCCAGGGTTTTTAATCATCTATTTCTTGTATAAGAATAAAATGAAAGAAGAATTACAGGTGATTGGTTAATCTATCTTTTCTATTCTCAAAAACACATCATAATCCTTATCTTTGTTATCTAAAATAATAGCTATGCAAGTGAGTGCAGAACGTACAACCCAACTCCATACGATTCAAGAAGCGATAGAAGATGTCAAGCAAGGAAAAGTCATTATTGTTGTAGATGATGAAGACCGTGAGAATGAAGGAGATTTTGTAGCTGCCGCAGGAGCTGCCACGCCAGAAATGATCAATTTTATGGCAACACACGGGCGAGGTCTTATTTGTACACCTATTACAGAAGATCGTTGTGATGAGTTACAACTCAATATGATGGTGACGAGCAATACAGACCCTATGGAAACCGCTTTTACCGTTTCTATAGATCTCAAAGGAAAAGGAGTGACTACCGGAATCTCTGCTACAGATCGTGCTAAAACCGTCAAAGCCTTAGTCGACCCTACCATAAAGCCTTATGATTTAAGTAGACCAGGCCATATTTTTCCGTTGAAAGCGAAAGAAGGCGGCGTCTTACGTCGTACAGGGCACACCGAAGCTGCTATAGACTTTGCAAGACTTGCTGGATTTGATCCCGCTGGTGTCATTGTAGAGATTATGAATGAAGACGGCACCATGGCTCGTTTACCACAACTCCTGGAAGTCGCTGAAAAGTTTGACTTAAAAATCGTTTCTATAGAAGATCTTGTGGCGTATCGTATGGAACACGATAGCCTTATCGAGAAAAAAGACGACTTTGATATCCAAACGCGTTTTGGAGATTATAGACTTCGTGCCTATAAACAAACGACCAATGACCAAGTGCATATTGCTTTAACCAAAGGACATTGGGAAGCAGACGAACCTGTGCTGGTGCGTGTAAACTCTACACAAATCAATAACGATATTTTAGGAACACTTACTAATAATGCAGACAAAAAGCTAGATGATATGTTTAGCGCGATCAACACTGCAGGCAAAGGAGCGATTGTATTTATCAATCAGGATACTGGATCTATGAATCTTCTAGGACGCTTAAGCGAACTCAAAAAACGTCAGAAAGAAGGAGAAATGAAAGCACCCAATATCATCATGGATTCCAAAGATTTTGGCATTGGTGCGCAGATCTTACACGACCTTTCCATTTCGAAAATAAAATTACTTTCTAATAGTGATACGACTAAGCGTGTAGGAATGATCGGCTATGGTCTTGAAATCGTAGACCGCGTAGGTTACTAATAATATTCCAAGCCCCCTAACCCCCAAAGGGGGGACTTTCACTCAAATCCCAAAAGCAAAGACTTAAAATTAAAAAATAGAGTAGCACTCTATTTTAGAGTACTACTCTATTTTTCAGAGAGTAAAATGTGCTTGAGTAAGAATTCCCCCTTCGGAGGTTAGGGGGCAAGCCTTAAAACAATTAAGGATAAACTTTTAAACTCAAGTAACGGTTCGTACCTTTGTAAGACTATCTTAAAACAAACTTATGAGTTCATACGATGTAGCCGTCATAGGCTCTGGACCTGGTGGATATGTAGCAGCGATTCGTTGCGCACAACTAGGGATGAAAACTGCCATTATAGAGAAGTATAACACCTTAGGTGGTACCTGCCTTAACGTAGGATGTATCCCTTCTAAAGCACTTTTAGATTCTTCACACCACTATGAAGATGCTGTAAAGCATTTTGAAGAGCACGGTATCGAAGTGGGTGAGGTGAAATTTAACCTAGAAAAAATGATTTCTCGTAAGCAAGGTGTTGTCGATATGACCACCAAAGGGATTGATTTTTTAATGGGTAAAAATAACATTGATGTATTTCACGGGGTGGGATCTTTTATAGATGCTACTCATATCCAAATAGAGGGTGAAAAGAAAGAAACCATCGAGGCAAAGCATACGATTATTGCCACGGGGTCGAAGCCAAGTACACTTCCTTTTATCACCTTGGATAAAGAACGTATTATTACGTCTACAGAAGCGTTAAAACTTACAGAAGTGCCTAAGCACATGATTGTGATAGGGGGCGGAGTGATAGGATTGGAGCTTGGACAAGTATATAAACGTCTCGGTGCCGAAGTAACGGTTATTGAATATATGGATCGTATCATCGCAGGAATGGATGGTGCACAGAGTAAAGAAATGCTCAAAGTATTCAAGAAACAAAAAATGAAATTTGCTTTATCTCACGGGGTAACTGCGGTAGAGCGTAACGGTGATGAAATCACGGTAAAAGCAACGAACCTTAAAAAAGACCAAGAAGTCGAATTTAAAGGTGATTATGTGTTGGTGGCTGTAGGACGTCATGCGTATACAGAAGGATTGAATCTTGACGCTGTAGGCATTCCTACCGATAAGCGAGGGAAAGTAGAAGTAAACGAACATCTACAAACCAAGGTATCTAATATCTATGCGATAGGGGATGTGATTGAGGGAGCGATGCTTGCTCATAAAGCCGAAGAAGAAGGTGTTTTTGTGGCTGAAACAATCGCAGGCCAAAAACCACATATCAATTATAACCTGATTCCAGGTGTGGTATATACTTGGCCAGAAGTTGCCTCTGTTGGAAAAACAGAAGAACAATTGAAAGAAGCAGGCGTAGCCTATAAATCAGGACAGTTCCCGATGCGTGCTCTAGGACGTAGTCGCGCGAGTGGCGATGTAGATGGATTTGTGAAGGTTCTAGCAGATAAAGATACTGATGAGGTATTAGGCGTTCACATGGTAGGCGCTCGTGTCGCTGATTTAATTTCAGAAGGGGTGACCGCCATGGAATTCCGTGCAAGTGCAGAAGATATCGCACGTATGAGCCACGCACACCCTACGTATGCTGAAGCTGTCAAAGAAGCCGCACTCGCGGCAACCGAGGATAGAGCCTTACACGTATAAAGAATAGCTGTTTTAAGAAGTGTAGCGCACGTAAAACAATCAAAAGAATAGATCCCGCGCTCGTCGCGGGATTTTTTAGTGAAACACTATTTTATAACGTCTGAAAGATGTATACAAAATAGTAATACCAAATAGATTTTAACTGACTTATTATGTACAGAAAGACGCTTAAAATATCTATTATATTCCTATACTTGATCATTATTGCAGGGGCTGTCGTACGAATGACAGGAAGTGGAATGGGATGTCCAGATTGGCCTAAATGTTTTGGATTTTATATTCCGCCGACAGAAGAGGCACAGCTACAATGGACACCCAATACAGATTTTAAAGAGGGGCAAATTATTATCATCAACGAGTCCTTGCGCATTGCGCCCAAAGATTTTACCTCTGCAACGACGTATACAGAAGCTAATTGGTCGACCTATGACAAGCATGATTATGCGGCGTTTAATGTCTGGCATACGTGGATTGAGTACATCAATCGGTTAGTTACTGTGTTGTCAGGAATTCCTATTTTGTTGATGATTATCAGTGCTTTTTGGTACTGGAAACGACGTCCGTGGCTTATTTTTGGTACCTTCTTTGTCCTTCCGCTTATGGGGTTTCAGGCATGGTTAGGAAAACAAGTGGTAGACTCCAATTTATTACCCATTAAAATCACCATACACATGATTGCGGCGCTCGTTATTGTTGCATTATTATTATATTTATGGTTCAAATCACAGGAAAAGGAAAGTAGTTTAGGTACGCTTTCGCGAAAGCTCACAACGTATGATCCCCAATTTAGAAATTTAGTGCTTCTAGCGGTGATACTGACGCTAGTACAAGTGGCGTTTGGAACGCAAGTACGTCAATATGTAGACGAGCAAGTGATGGTTGTAGGCTATGATGCCAAAGATCAATGGTTGAATCCGCCTACCATGATGTTTTATGTACACCGATCCTTTTCGATACTCGTGACCGTACTCAACCTATACCTTTTCTGGCGCAACCGAAAGTATCTATTAGGTCACAAAATCTTATTGAAATGGGTATTGCTCTTAATCGCTTTAGAAGTGATTACAGGGATTCTAATGTATTACATTGATTTCCCTTTCGGAACACAACCCTTACACCTTGTCATAGCGTCATTGCTATTTGGGGTACAGTTTTATGTGTTATTGTGGAGTATGAGAAGAGAGGAAGA
>CAYGQJ010000037.1:21647-41472 GCA_964351845.1 uncultured Flavobacteriaceae bacterium
AACATGTATCTACGGTTTTCGTAGCCAACCTAGAATCTGAGGGTTGTCAATACGCCATTTTCCATCTGTATTTTTTAATGTGTAGGTTTCTCTTGAATTGCCAAATGGTCCCGGGTTTTGTTGGATGATTTCTACTTCTTTTTCGGTTACTTTTGAGATAATCGAAACGTGACCAAATTTATTGAGTAGGGTTCCTGAATACACCACTAAATCATTCACCTCTGGTTTGGATGTACTTGGATTGGTATATTGAAGTAGGTTCCGTTGTGTATTAATCGTAGCATCTTTACTATTGGGATTGAAGAAATCTTTTGCATGACCATAACTATCAGGCATTTTATGGTCTAAGACCTCATAATAATAGCGTTTTACAAATTCGACACATTGATATTTTAATCCAATGTTGTACCCGTCTTTAGTGACTTCTCTTCCTTCCACGTTACCAACACCACCATTATAATATACATAGACACCTTTTAAACTATCTATTTTCTGTCCTACGGTATACCTTGGGTTGAGATTTGTTTTTTTTGACACAAAGAAAACAATAGCCACGATAGCTAGTAATGCAACGAAGAGTATCCTTTTTCTATTCAAAATGGAAGTGTAGTTTAGTTATAATCTCATGTGAAATATACAAATGCTTATTGAATTATTTTATAAAATCTAAGTGACTAAAAATACTAGTTGCCTATTTGCTTCTCCCCAATTAAAAACATATAATCTCCCAGATCATTTTCGTACGATTTGATAATACGATCAATAGCCCCAGAATCGATGTCTTTTCTGAGTTGTAAAAGACCTGAAGTGATCTCTTCTTTATTCGCTAGTGATGCGAAAGAAGAAATCCCATTTCTAATATGCGAATTAAAATACAGTTCAGGAGTGTGTTTACCACAATAGAGAAAATGATCTTGTAAATCGGGTTGGATGAAATAACGGTCTTCTACTATGATTTTGAATTCAGCATTTTCCATAGCCTGTGTCATACGTTCTAGAGAAGGCATTTGTACCATAGCATCTGCAAGCATATTCGGGAAGTAATGATGTAACCAATAGCCTTTCATTTGTGCCGGTGTCGATGTGAAAACCACCATACGACCACGAGGGAGCAAAACTCGAGATAGTTCTATAAACCCTTTCTGTAGGTCTGTCCAATGGTGTAGGGTTAAGGAAGCTGTGATTCCATGCACACTTTGGTCTGAGAGACCTGTGTGTTCTGCGATGCCTATTTGCCAATAGATGTCCTTATTTTTTTGTATCGCTTTCTCTAGCATCACAGAAGAAGGGTCCATCCCAATAAACGTAAAGCCCTTCTTTTGAAGTTCATTAGTGTAATTTCCAGTACCACACCCAATATCTAGATAGGTGTTACCTGCAATAGGTTGCAGATGGTGAATTATTTGGTCTACGAGATACGAATCTGCTTTTCTAGTCAGATTATAATCGATTCCAATGTGGTCATAGTTGGCTTTCATTCTTTGATGTTATCGATTATAAAAATAATTTTCCGTAATAATTCAAATCCACAAGCCTCCCATCTGTCGTGCGATAGTCACGTCTCATTGTACCTTCATATTCAAACCCACAATTTAGGGCTACTTGAATGCTTCTTTTGTTTTCTTTGGCGATTCTACAAAAGAGCTTTTTAAAACCGTATTCAGTAACAATTGTATGTATCAAATGGGTAAGATGATGTGTGATAATCCCTTTGCCTTCATCATCCATATCAATAAAAGCGCCTAGCTCTGCTTTGGGGACGTTCCAATCTATATTTTTAATATCGATGAAACCAATGAGCTTTCCAGAGGCTTTCTCCTTAATGAGGTATGGATAATAGGTGCGATCTTCAATACGCGTCATGATCTCTTTACAATACGCTTCTGTCGCTTCTAGGGTTGTTGTTTTTGCAACCGTACCTGCAAAAAAGTCACTCAATCGCTCTTTATTCTTCTCTATAAGAGTGAAAAAAGAAGCACTGTCTTCTTCCCGTAAAAGGATAATTTGATAATTGTTAGAATCAAAAGACATACAGTAAGGGTTTGGTCCTACAATCTTACAACGAATTCTATTCAAAAAGATTGATTGAAATCAAGATTTCTGAATTCTTGATAATGTTTCTGGTGTCATTCTTAAATAGGAAGCAATATATCGGTGCGGAATTTCTTGAAATAATCTAGGATGCGTTTCTAATAGCTGGTGATACCTCGCAACAGGCGAGTCTAATAATAAATTTTTCTCCCGATCCACTTGTCTGACGATGAGTTGTGAAAGTACCTGTTGCCACAGGGCAAGTGTTTCTTTCTCTTTTTCAATAAAATGTAAAAACTGTTTTTTAGAGATGACTTTCACTTTTGTTTTCTTGATGGTCTTTATACAGAGTTTTGATACGGTATCACTTAAAAAGGAATCTATGGCTGATAGTAATGATCCTGTATAACCAAAATATAAAATATGTTCTTTAGCGGCTTCTGTAAAATAGGCACGCGCACTCCCTTCTTCTAGAAAGTAAAGATGTGTATCTAGCGTGTCTGCTTCCTTTATAAAAGTATCTCTTTTAAATACAAGTTCATACTCCCATAATTGGGCAGCTGCTATTTTATCTTTTAGTATTTGAACGGCATCTTCTATCAAAATAATGACTAGGTTTTAAGAACTACAAGACAGCATGGAACAGCCTACTTTATTTCGAGCCCATTCGGGGCGTTTGGCAAACCAGTGTTCGTATTCAGGTTGCTCGTCGTACGGATGTTTTAATAAGGCGTGTATTTCTTTAAGGAGCTCATAGTTGCCTTTATCAGCCTCATCAATAATGCGTTGTGAGATATAATTACGCAGCACATATTTTGGGTTAACGCGATTCATTTGCGAGGCACGCGCTGCGTCGGTGAGGTGTTCTTGTGAGAGACGTTTTTGGTAGGCAGTAAACCATATTTCCCAATCAGAACGAATAGTGCCTGTGATTTCTTCAGGTTTGTAAAAGGCGGCTTTCAGGCTTTTGCTTGATACTTCGATATGCTTGGTATGACTTTCTGTTTCCGCTTTTGCGCTTTGACTTCGCATAGTGTAACTTTCTGTTTCCGCTTTCGCGAAAGCAAAAAAAGCATTTTCTACATTGGTAGATACCTGCTTTGATACCTGAGTGAGATTCCGAAAAAAAATCGTCATATCAGTCTCTGATGCTTGTAGGTTTTTCTCTAGATCAGCGATCAATTGAATGTCAGTATCCATTGCGCGTTGAAGCCCTAATTTTTCACGCATCATGGCGATATATTTTTTAGGGTATTCGGTGTGATAACTTTGTAAAATAGCTTCGAGTGGTGCGGCATCTTCAATTAGCGGGAAGAGTGCATTAGCAAGTTGTAAGAGATTCCACAAGCCTATTTGCGGTTGATTCCCAAATCGGTAGCGCTTGTTTTGACGATCGGTTGTATTGGGTGTCCAACCGGGATCATAGCCTTCTAACCACCCATAAGGACCATAATCTATCGTAAGCCCTAGGATAGACATATTATCAGTATTCATGACACCGTGTACAAAGCCAACGCGTTGCCAATGCACAATCATTTCCAACGTATTTTGAACGACTTCGTTAAAGAAGCCGAGGTAACCTTCTTTCGTCCCACCTTCATACTGGGGATAAAAATGCCGAATGGTATAATCGACCAATGTTTTAAGGGTGTCTGTATCTTGACGACTGGCAAAGATTTCAAAATTTCCAAAGCGTATAAAACTCGGTGCTACACGACAGACAATGGCTCCTTTTTCATAGTCGGCATTACCGTCATATAGCATATCTCTCAGCACGTCATCTCCAGAAAGGGATACTGATAAAGACCGTGTGGTAGGTACTCCCAAATGGTACATCGCCTCGCTACACAGATGTTCTCGTACAGAAGATCTAAGTACTGCCAGGCCATCTGCGGTTCGAGAATATGGGGTTGCTCCAGCACCTTTAAGCTGTAATACCCAACGTTTGTTTTGATATGTAATTTCAGTGAGGTTAATGGCCCTTCCATCTCCTAATTGTCCTGCCCAATGTCCAAACTGATGCCCCCCATAACACATCGCATATGGACTTGTGTCTTCTAAAACTTTAGCGCCAGTGACCATCCCTAAAAATCGTTGGGATGCTAGCTCATCTTCAGAGAGTCCAAGGGTCTTCGCCATTTCTTTAGAAACATGCACTAGGGAAGGTGCCGATGGAACTCTAGGGTTTACATACGAAAAACAAGCTTTTTCTACCTGTCTCCTTGTATTTTGCTCTATAGGATCGGCTGGAAGCTCTTTGGTAAAGGTAGTATCTATATGTAATCGCATAGGATTGTTTTAAATAGGAGATATCAAAGTTACAACGACTTATACCAATTTAATCATAAAATGTCGCAATGTCAACTTGTTCTTTTTCATTCTAAATTCCTTACTCATATATTCCGTAGCTAAGGCTATGCAATAAAATCGTAGCGTCTTTAGAATAAAAAACAACGACGCCTTGGACACGACATTTTAAAATTAAATTGGTGTTATTTGATCTTCATACAAGATACTGAAACTACAGATCTGATGTTAAAAAAAGGATGTTATTTATGGTGTGTTCATCTACTTTTGAGGATTACGTAGTCATGAAGGGAATCAAGATAACGGAGTGCCAATAATACGAAGAGGTAAGGCATAAATATATTATTTAAAAGTAGTTGATTTTTTTATGAACTACTGATACTACTGGGATGATCTTGAAATTATAGTGTGATTCTTGATTCCCTCATTTACTTTTGATGCTTGTTATAGCAACAGAAATCAAACAAAATAGCTATTAAAAATGGATTGAAAGGTTACAAAACAGCCATATTGAAATAGCCAATATGTTTTCCAAATAATATATATAATTTTCAAAAGAATAAAGTAAATGAAAGTATCAATTAGCACAATTAAAGATTGGTTTAGAACTGGACTTAAACCTACACAAGCACAATTTTGGTCAACTTGGGATAGTTTTTGGCATAAAGATGAGAAAATTCCTATTGAGGGTATTGAAGACCTTCAAGGAAACTTAGACACTAAAGTAGATGTAGTTCAATATGAAACTGAAAAAAGTAATTTTCAAAATACATCCTTTAAAAATGTAGGGGATGGAACACCAAATACTAATACAGAAAAACCTGCTTATAGAGAAGGTAAAATTGGTGTGGGAGAACCTAACCCAATTGAAACCGTAGATGTTGTTGGCTCTGCAAAATTTCAATATACGTATGAAGATGGTTCTGTTTCTAGAACTACATTAGGCGGAGAAAATACAAACAGTGAATTAGGATTGCCTAGTGGGTTTATAAAGACAAATTCTTTAGTTTTTCATCCAGATCCTTCTGCGCACCCATCTACTCAAGGGTACTTTTATACGGGAGACATTTCTTCTATATCACCTATTACAGGAAAACTATCAACAGGTATAGGGATTGCTGATTTGACAAACACTAAATATGCACGAACAACCTATTTTCCAGCTTCGGGTAATGGGAATTCTGAATCTGAATTTGTAGGAATTTTTGAAGCTAGGCATGAAGATGATAACACTGCTTCTGTTCGAGTTTATAATAAAGGTGGATTATCAGGAACAAGAGAAGAATCTTATTTATCATTAACGTCATCTAATGTTGGCACCTTTAGTAGACTCTCTTTAACACCTAGATTATTTACTTTTTCTGGTGGTTTATTGCAATTGAAGGAGTATGCTAATGATACAATATCAGAAGGGTATGTGCATACTGATGATATTGAAAATACAGGTACAGAAGCTACAGTAATAGGTGCTTTAAAACCTTTAGGTATTGATTCTAATGGTAATGTAGGTAAAATATTAACAAATGAATCAAGTACAACGGCTTCTAATGGTTTAACAGAATCAGTCGGAAATATAAAACTAGGAGGAACTATACTAGAAGAAACTATTATAGAAACCAATTCTAATCTACTTAGAATAGGAAGCACTGAAGTAACCGAAGAGTTTACAGTCTTTTCAAATGGTATGACTATAAATGGTAGTGATGTCACTTTTCAACAATCTTTTGCCAATGTTATAGAATTAACAGATGATAGAACTGTAATATCAAAATTTAATAGAGCTTTAGTAATTGGATCAAGTGGAATTATTTTTGACCCTGGATTTTCAGTAGGAAGAAGTGTAGACTTTTTATCTAATAATGTAAGATTTGCTATTAATAATGGAGCTCCTACTTATTATGCCATTTTTGATTTTTTAAGTAGTAACATATTAAATGGTCCTGGTGGATTCTCAGATGTTACATATTTATTTCCTCAAAGATCCGGTAGACTTGCCTTATTAGAAGATTTTGATACTATTAATTCTATTAAAGGTTATAAAGCAACTGAAAATGCTGAAGACAAGAATTTAATCATAGAGATAGGCGATATAGATAAAGATAATAGTAGTTCCACTATTATTCTCTCAGGACTTCCAGTATACGCAGATGAAGCTGCTGCAGGAGCAGCAGGCTTAGCTAGTGATGTAGTGTATAGGACTGCTGAGGGAGAGCTCAGAATTAAATTATAACATAATTATGATACCATCTTTATCAAACATCCAATATGGAGAAATAAACAGATAAATATGTGATATTTTTCTTCTGATTTTGATATCAGTCATAACAGTTACCACAGACAAGCCATATTAGATACTCTAAAAGTAAAGGTACTGGGGTGATAGCATATCTAAACGGCATTGACTATGTGGACCCCCTGAGGAAGATGAACTAAGTTTCATTATTAGAAAGGTAAACTAACATAAAGAAATATAAAATCAAAGTAATGAAGTTCTTCTTCTTACACTCATAAATACAATCATCGTTCAAATAAATAAGTAAAAGCATAAATAAAAAAATTATAAGAATGGCAGTATCAATTAGTACCATCAGAGAATGGTTCAGAACAGGGTTAAAACCTACACAAGAACAATTTTGGTCAACTTGGGATAGTTTTTGGCATAAAGATGAACAAATACCTATTCAAACTATAGAGAATCTTCAAGGAACCTTAGAAACCTATCAAAATCAACTAGATGCGATAATACCCCCCTCAAAAACAACCTATCTAATTCTTGAAAACCCTAGTGATTTAAGAGAGCTTATCTTATTAGAAAACTATGAGGAAGGCGATACTGTTATTGTTGAAAATTACCTTTATGATGTTGTGCATTTTGTTAGAAGAAACTCAGGATGGCAACGCGTAACTCCTTTTAATATAAAATGTGTTTTAAGAAAAAATAACACAACGGGTAAATTTGACTTATTAGATAGTCCTAATCATAGACCTATAGGAGCAAGATATATTATAACAGACCCTTTTGGTACAGGGTCTTATCAGTTTGCAGTATGTTATCCCAACGCAGATAATGTCGTAGGCAGTTTAGTGGCTACAGCAGATGAAAGTGATGGAAGTAAAGGGTATATCATAGGAGGCTCAGTAGGAGGTAGAATTGGTATTATGCGAATTACTGCGACGAATGGATTTCCTATTAGAGTAGCTAGAGTTCCAAATACAAACACCTACGAAGTACAAAATATTTCAAGTGATAATGTTCCTTCAAATTATTTTACAGTAACCATAGATGTCAGTAATAATGCAGTTGTTAGTCATAGTGGTCTCAACTTAGCTAAGAACTTATACTCTACCGTTTCCTCTAATAATGAGAACCCTCACATAAGTTCAGAAAGAACAAATTCAGTAACCGTAAGTGGAGGGGCTTTGGATATAGAAATAGATCCCGATCCAGCGGAAAGTAATTTACCTGATTTTACGATATATAGACATGGCACATATACAGTTCCTATTGATCTTTTGGAGGCATCAGGGAATTATTGGATAAGCGGAGAAATGCAATCCAAAGAACAAGTACATACATTGAACCTAAATGATAAAAACACAGCTTCTTTTGATCAACCCCATATATTAAGCGGTGAATTTACGATAGAATTTGGCGTTAATAATATTCAATCAGAAGGCGTGCAAAGTATGTTAGGTCATCGGGAAAGCCCCTTAAAGGATAACGTCTTCTTTTTTGATGGGGTTACTCCCTTTTTGATATTGAATGGTACAAATCTAGAAGGAGCTAGTGATTTGAAAGCTGCTATAGGAATTGACAATTATATTAGAATTCGTAGGGATGCAAATAACGATATCTTCTTAAAATTAAATAATAACCAGGAAAGGTTAATGGGTACTATAGATTATGATTGGCCCATAGACGAGATTTTTAAAGGAGCAAATGAACTTCCACATTCAGGCTATATACGTAATCTACGAATTGGGAATGAATATTATAATTTCTCAGAACAAATGGGATCAAAAGGGGCGTCGGTATATAATAGTGCGAATAATCCTAGAACATTTACTGTAACTCTAGGGGATAGTAAAACATCTATTTGGGGTACTTTATAATCAATGAAAAATGATAAATACCTGCTAAAAAGACCATGAGTTATACCATCGTATAGGAAAATAAAAAAGCAACCGATACTATAACTTTTGTTTTTTATAAAGCAATATGTTCATCTATAAATAACCTTAACTGCGTAGGATATACATTACCAGCGATACCTAACTTCTCAGGGGATCATCCACTGGATTGTTATAAAAAAAACGCTATAGCAAAAGGTACTTTGGTATCTTATGTGAAGCTTTATAACCGAGTGTAGCCTCGTCGTTAAGGTTTATTTTACGATCAACTATGAATTAAACACCATCAACATATCATGATGCTAAGGTCAACAATGCGCTATATTTTTTCGCTTAAAGCGAAATTAATAATACGGATATTGAAGCAGCATATTTCGTTTAGAATTTAGTCTTGTTTATATTCTTGAAATAGCTGCCAATAACTATTCTTTAATCCCTGGCTGTTTAATTTCAAAACCACCTTCGGCGGCTTTTGCTTTGTCTACCATCGCTTTTACATCTCGTAATAACTGTTTGGCATCATAAATAATACCGTCTTTGATGGTGTATTTCACCCCTCCTGCACGTATGACTTCATTGTCTTCGGTAAGTTTGATGGCTCCTGTACCATACAGTACTTTTAGGTTTTGAAGCGGATTTTCTTCTACAATCACAAAATCGGCGAGTTTGCCTACTTGTACAGATCCTATTTGATCATCCATACGCAAGGCTTCAGCGCCATTAAGCGTTGCAGCTCTAATCACTTCCATAGGGTGGAATCCAGCTTCTCTAAGTAATTCTAATTCTCGGATGTAAGCAAAACCGTATAATTGAAAGATAAATCCAGAATCTGATCCTGCAGTGACACGACCTCCACGGTTTTTATACTCATTGATAAAGGTCATCCACAAGCGGTAATTTTCGCGCCAAGCGACCTCTTCTTCTGTTCCCCAAAAATGCCAATACGATCCATGAGAGATTTTACTCGGCTGATAAAAACGCCATAGTGATGGGAGGGTGTAGTCCTCATGCCACTCTGCACGACGGGCTCTCATCAAGTCACGACTCGCCTCGTAGATATTAAAGGTTGGGTCTAAGGTAAAATCTAGCGCAAGTAATTCTTCCATTACTGCATTCCAATGATCAGAGTAGGGGGCAGCAGCTTGTTGCCAGAGACGTCCCGCCTCACCAAAACGGTGTTGCTCATTATTGTAATTATAATCCAATGGATAATTTTGTACGGTACGATCTGTAAAGAGCGCTTCGGGTAATCCGTACCAGTGCTCCATAGAGGTGAGTCCCGCTCTCGCCGAATGTAATACATTCCATCGGGCAACGCTCATCTGGGCGTGGTGCATGGATGAGGTGAGTCCTAGTTTTTTGTTCTCTTCCAAAGCGGCTTGCATAATGTGGGGTTCTGCTCCAAAAAATTTGATCCCATCAGCTCCTTTTTGTGCATTTGCACGTACCCATTCTCTAGCTTGTTCGGCAGTAGTGATCGGTTTTTTAATTCCTTGTCCAAATCCTGTATGGGCTACAATACGCGGGGCAATGATTTCGTTTTTAGCCGATCTACGTTTGAGGTCTAAGGCATAGTCAATCCCTCTTCCAGACGGTTCTCGTACGGTCGTTACTCCGTGTGCCATCCATAGTTTAAAGACATATTCCCAATCGGCGCCTTGTGCAGTACCTCCTATGTGACCATGCATATCAACAAAGCCAGGGAGGAGATACATCCCGTTTGCATCCAGTTCTTTGCCGCCACTTTTTAATTTAGGACGTTTAGATTCGTCAATAGGAACGCCAGGGTAGCCTACGACTTTTATTTCTTTGATGATATTATTCTCAACAACAATATCCACAGGGCTTATAGGCGGTGCGCCGTCTCCGTTAATCAAGGTAACACCTCGGATGATTAATTGATTAAATGGGCCTTGTTCTGTTTGCGCTTTCGCGAAAGCGTATACCGACAAAACAAATACGAGCGTGAGAAGGAGTTGTTTTTTCATGGATGATGGTGTATCTAGGATGGATTCTTACTCGATAATCGAGGTTTAATTTCTACGAGGCTTGTCTCGAAATGGAATGGTTTTTTCTAAAAACACCTCGTGAACTTGCTCTAAGGTGGTTTATTAGTATGTTAATCTGAAACTCTGGGCTATTTTTTCGCCTGCCTCTGTGTCTAGATCATAACAATAAACAGTGGTTTCATAGATGATTTTTTTTTCGGGATGGTACATCACAACAACAAAAACAGGAGTTTCAGTATCGCCATCTATATCAGTGGCTCTTACATAATAGCCTTGAGAAACAGTGGTTAATTTCTGAGCTGTACGTACTTTATAAAGACTTAATTGGGAGGCAATGACCTCAGTTGTTTTAGCAAGGTTCAGAAAGTAATCGCTAGCGACTTCATTTGGATAAAAAATCTCCGTGTCAACGGCAAGATCATCATTTTCGTAGCCCACCACACGTACAGATTCCGTATCGTAAAGCTCAATATCTGCTGTTGCATCAAACGAATAATAGTATTTTTCTGAGGTGAATGTTTTTTGAGCAAGGCCTATTTGGCAGCATACAAATAGGAAAACAGCCGTGCAAATCATCTTTTTAGTCATGCGTATCAATTGATTTTTTTTGTTTTTAATAAGCGATAGCCTCTATGCTATTGCCTAAAGATACGTATTGTGATTGAAATGAAATAGCGGGCTTTTTTTAAATTGACTATCAGTTATTTATATTTTTATTTGAAGTTTATTTGCTTTAATGAGGTGTTATAAATTTGATGATGAGCATATTTTTAGTTGTCTTCCCAAGGTCCATCTGTAAAAATAGGTTTAAAAATGGCTCCCTCTTTACGGAAAAGTCCTTTCCAACCACCTGCCCAAATAGTTCCATTCTGATCTTGAAAAATACATTGTATCGCATTTGTATCAATTTCCTTCGGCTCCGTATAATTGGTAAAAGAAGTCCCGTCATATTGGTATATACCATGATTTTCAGCAGGGAACCAGATATGTCCATCTTTGTCTTCATAAAGGCTCCAGATTTCATCTCCAGCGATACTTCCTTCTTTGGTGAAATTAGTAAATGCAGTACCATCATATCGACTGACTCCTTTATAGTGCGTTGCAAACCACATATTTCCTTTTGCATCTTCTAGAATGTCATTTACCGCGTTATCTGGAAGTCCGTCTTTTTCTGAGAGATTGGTGAGCGATTTTCCATCAAAAATATAAGCGCCTTCATTAGATCCAAACCACATACGTCCTTTACGGTCTTGCATGATACTATGGATGATTTTTGAACTGCTCACGCCTCTCCTGTTATCTGCCTTTGATTCCGGAAGTGGGAAGTCGGTAAATGTGGTTCCGTCAAATTTGTTAATTCCTTGATAGGTGGCTATCCATAAGATGCCTTCACGATCGATTGTCAAGGCCCACACATCATGATGTGCCAAGCCGTCTTTTTCTGTATAGTTGGTAAATGAAGTTCCGTCATATTTGGTAATACCTCCTGAGGTTCCAAACCAGATATTTCCTTCTTTATCATCTACAATTGCTCGAACAGCAGCGCCACCAAAACCATTTTTGAGGTTAAAAAAGTTTACTTTTTTTCCGTTGTAACGCACAACGCCATCCCCATTGGTACCAAACCAGAGATGCCCATTTTTATCCTGAAAAACCCTTCGTACAAAATCACTGATTCTAGGGGCAGAAAATGAGAGTGGAGTATATGCTGATGCATCGGTGGTTGATTGTTGTTTTTTTGTAACGGTATCTTTTGTTGTGATGGTTGTTTTTTGTGCTGTTTTTTGATTTTGACCATTACAGGATACTAGACATATAAAAAATAGGAATAGCATAGATCTGAGGATGCGTGTTGAAGTTCCTTTTTTATATACTACATTTTTGATCATAGTGTCGTTTTTTGAAAGATATTCTCACAAACTTAGTTTGAAAATGGGATATAGTCTCCTTTTCAATTGTAAAAAAAGTGTCAAAAATGTGTCTTTATTTTATGGGAGCATTTATTCTTCTTCTTCAACGGCATTGTGTCCTTCTTCGATGATGGTATCTACTTTTTGTTTTACAGCGGGTTTCAGATTTTTTGCTGCGCTAGAATTCGAGCTGTTTACATTAAATTTTGAAAAAATTGGTAGGTGATCAGATCCTATGGTTGGGAGTGTTTTGATTTTAGTGACTTCGATTCCTTTTGAGCTAAAGATAAGGTCGATAGGAATTCTAAAGATAACAGGCCCTGCAGGGAAAGATCCGTGAATGCCATTTCTTAATCGTGCATCTTTCATCTTAGATACTTTGGCAAATAACTTCGCACTTCGTGACCAGCATACGTTATTAAAATCTCCTGTTGCGATGGTAGGAACTTTCAAGTCTCTAATCAGCTTTGCCACCTTCATTAATTCTGCATCTTTTTGTCTGGACGTTGGTTTTTCTGTGGGACTTGGTGGTGGCGGGTGAATACCAAAAAACACAAAATTAGTATTGGTTTTGTCTTCCAAATGAACTTCAATGGCGGGTGTTTCATCAGATATAAAGTAGTGTTCTTTAACACTATTCACTTTTAATTTGGTATAAAAATGCATCCCATACCTGTTTTCTTTGGGGATTTTATAGGTAAAAGGGTAGTCTGTTTCTATTTTGGTTAAGGCTTCTTCCCACGCTTTATTTGTTTCCATTGTAAGTACAATGTCGGGTTGTATGCTTTCGATTAATTTGATAAGCTTGTTATAGTCGTTATTCTTTTGTAGGACATTAACACTGATGATAGAAAGGGTTTGCGTAGTGTCTTGTTGTTTACGAACTTTTTTAAGCGGTAGGTATGGTAAAATAATGGAGGTTTGATAGCTAATTGCAATGAGTAGAGCAACCAATGATAACAACAGTATGATATTATTTTTGTCAAATAGAAAGAGCCCTACAATCAAAAGAAGTACTTGTAAGAATAGGAGTTGTAGCCTAATAAAATCAAATCCTCGGAATGACCAATGCGTTATGCTAAAAGCAGGCAAGAAGCATACTACAGAAAAGAGAAACGATATGATGATATAAGTCGTAATCAAATGATTTGTTTAGAATGTGTAGTTCCTGCTTAGTCATGTAACTCCATAACTTATACACCTAGTTTCAGGAAGGCGTTTGGCTAATTTACTAAAAGAAAGTTGATCATAGGAAGATCTTTTCAATGCTTTTGTTTTGACGTACGACTTAGACTCGTATTTAATTATTCAAGAGGTAGTGGGGTTGTATACGCTTTCGCGAAAGCGTAAAAAAAATGAAAAGAAAAAATGAGAAGTGTATAGGTCGCGAATATTCATTTACAGAATACCAACTGATTTTAAATTGAATTCAAAAATGCGCCTAAATCCTGCTCCTTATCGAGCCCTAATTTCTTCTTTAGTCGGTATTTAGATTTCAAGACACTATCTGGAAGCACATTAAACATAGAGGCTATTTCTTTGGTTTCTAAATTCATTCTTAAAAAGGAAGCGAGTCGAATTTCTTTTTCAGAGATATCATTAGCGATTGTTTTTAAACGGATATCAAAGTCATTATGGACTTCAGAGAAATAGGATTTGAATACTTCCCAATCTTTATCTTCGGCACTTTCTTTTTTGAGTAGAAGGACCAAACGCCTAAATTCAACCTTAAACAACTCTGGGGATTGTTTGATTTTTTCTAGATTCTCTTTTAGTTCTTGAATAAATACATTTTTCTGAACTAGGTGCAAGGTTTGAGAGGTCAGTTCTTTTTTCTTAAATGCGATTTCTTGTTTTAAAACAGCTTCTTGTTTTTCCTGTGCTATTTTATTTTTCTTGATACGTTGTTTAAACCCAAAATAGAGCAGGCCTGCCATAGCCAAAAAAGAAAACATCCCAATTCCAAAAAGCGTTTTTGTGAGTTGATCATTTTTGGCTTGGAGGTTTAATGTTTTAATTTCTTCGGTTTGGAGTAAAATTTCTGCTTCTTTTTTCTCAGTTTGATACTTTATCTCCAATTCACTTAATTTATCTATGTTTTCTTTTTTATAGATGGAATCATTGAGTTGTTGGTGTTTTTCTTTGTAGAAATACGCATTTTTATAATCTCCTAATGCGACATAGGCACTAGCGACATTATTATAATCTGCAACTAGAATGGACTTAGAATTGGAGGTAATTGAATGATTCATCCCAATGGTGTAATAGGCTAGCGCTTTTTTAGGGTTCTTATTTTTCAAGCTAATTCTACCGAGATTCCGTGCATTAAATGCCATGCCTTGTTGACTCCCTAGTTTTTCAGAAATGGCGTATGATTTTTCAAAATAGGGTTTTGACTTTTGGATACTATCCATTTCAAAATATACGGTTCCTAAACTGTTATAGGTATTGGCCAATTTGAATTCATTCCCCACGCTTTCATAGTAGGTGATATTTTGCTCAAAATAGGGAAGTGCTTCTTGGTAACGTCCTAACCATTTCATGTTCTCTCCTAGATTATGTCTTACTTGTGCTAGACGAAGCGGAGTAGCTTCTTGCAATGCAATTTTCTCGGCTTTTTGATAATAGGCTAGAGAGCTTTCATATCTTCCTAATGCAGATTGTATATTCCCAATAGAAAGGTAGTTCCCGATGAGTTCTATTTTACTAGGGTTATGTCTTTCATTTATTTTTGCAGCTTCCAATGCAATTTCCAAGGCACCTTCAAGATTTCCTTGATAGAAAAGTGTTCTCGACATATTATTGTACACTTTTGCAAGACGTAAGCTATCGTTATTTTCTTTGTATATGTTGGATGCTTCTTGGTAGGCTTTTTCAGCCGCTATGAAGTCAGCTTTTACACTGTAATAATTACCTGCGTCCATTTTGGCTCTCGCTAGTAATACTGGTTTTCCTAAACGTGTTGCAAGGGTAATTTCTTTATCTAGATATGATGTTGCTTTCTCAATATCTGATCGAACAAGGAGTTGTATTAATTCACCATACGTATATATTTTTAAAGAATCTGCTTGTTTCAATACAACAGTTTCTAGACTGTCTATTATTTTTTGTTGTTGGGCAAACATCCCATGAGACAGAAAAAAGAGCGCTAAAATAAAGGTGCGAAAATTCATAATAAGATAGATCAATTACCTGAGATCTAAGATACTCTATCTTAGTATATGGTTTACATAGCAAAACGTACAGGTCTATGCCTGTAAACCCTTTTGTCTGTGCTTTGTCCATGCTTTTTAATTATTAAGGTAGTTGTAATTTATTGATTATTAGTAGTTAATGATTGTGTGGTACACGTAAAATATGCTCGCGCTATATAGGAGATTTTATACCCTGTCCATGCTTTGTCTATGCTGTAAATTAGATTTCTGCTCGCTTCCTCTATAATTTTATCTCCTATTAATTCGCAAAAACACAAACAATGAAAACCGCAACATGTAAACGATTTCAAATGAAATGTAGAATATTCATACTACTAGTACTATGCATAGGAATAAGCTGTAGTGAAACTGACGATGGTCCCTCTGATCTAGGAGATGGGGAGGTAGAGCAAATCAATGGCATCTCTGCTGATGAACTAGATAATTATCAAGGCGACTTAGGCATTTTGATAAACACTAGAGATTTAGTGAAAAAAGGGTATATGCCTACCAAAGTAGCTATTACGACCACGGCTAGTGAAGGGAATTATGATCAGCAAATAGATGTTGACCCTTTTACCAATATTGCCAAGCTATCTATCTCTGTAGAAGATTTAACCGAAGCTGCCGAAGCAGAACTTAGAAATGGCGTTGGATTGACGTTAGACATTTTAGACGCCTCCAATAATGAGATTACTTCAGAAACGTATAGCCTGACTTCTTTTGAAGAAAATGGAAATGAAATAGACATTGATGCTAGTGCCTTAAATTATCTGTCGCAAGAGTTCTATTTTCAAGAAGGAATGCGTTATTATTTACAGCTTGTCAATTCCAATGGGAGTTATAACACAAACGTTGTTTGGAAGCCCTCTAGTGCTCTGGATAATAATGTAGTGCTACAACGAAGATCTTCTTCTTTTAATGCAGGTACTACCTCAGAACAGTATCATTTTCATAAGTTTCAAGGAGACGAGAATACCTTTGCTATTTATTCAGCCAATACAAGTCGATACTTAGCCACAGATTCTAATGATAAGACGTTTAGACAATCTGGGGCATTTTCATTTCCAGATGGTTTAAGTGATAATAGTTTGCATCCTCGATACCGATTTATCATTAAAAAAGAAGATAATGGTCTTTAT
This sequence comes from uncultured Flavobacteriaceae bacterium, assembly GCA_964351845.1. Lineage (GTDB taxonomy): Bacteria > Bacteroidota > Bacteroidia > Flavobacteriales > Flavobacteriaceae > Dokdonia. The sequence goes on from CAYGQJ010000037.1 coordinate 38,372, forward strand.
ACGGTTAATGACATCAATGGGAATCCTATGCGAGAATTTTTTAATAATGGTAACATTAGCTGGAGGGCTACAAATACTGGAAGCATACAGTATTTCAGAATTATTGCGCTGGATGTTTCTTGGGAGACACAAGTGTTAGACACCAAACATTTACAACCTATTTTACCCGCGGTTGAAACGTCTTTTGGGTTTAATAGCACGTTACGAAATTGTGGTACGGGTAATTTGGAGCAGGAAGTAGGGGTGGAGAGTGAGGTCGTCACAACCTATTCTACATCCTTTCAAGAGAGTATTGGTTTAAGCAGTAGAGTCACGACGAGTGTAGAAGCGTCTGTAAGTGCTACGGCAGAAGCGAGCTTTTTCGGTAATGGCGGTTCGGTCACTGGGGAGGTGTCTGCAGGTGTTGAGGTTTCGGTGGAAGCTAGCTCGACAACTACCATAGGCAACGAACAATCTACCAGCAATACCACTTCGATTTCTTCTAGACGAACCGTAACGGTTCCAGCTGGAAGTGCTTCTCTGGTATATGATGCTTACCAAACCTATTCTGATGTTAAAGTTCCTTATGTCAAACGTTTTAGATTAAAAGGAACGGGAACGAATGGTTCTGGTCCCATGTCTGGTCTTGATATTTTTACGCAACTCAATATGACTAGTTTTTCAGGAACAGTCACTACAGTAGGTTCTGATTTTGTGGAAGTAACCATTCGTGGTGCTATGATTTTAGACAATATTGTTGATACACAAACCGAAGTAAGAGATGTTGCAGCGAATTGTAATTAATTGATTTTAAGCTTTGGAATGTAAGAACGGTAGCGTATCAACGTTGCCGTTTTTTTTATGAAAGTTCCTTTTATTTGAGGAATGAGACCGCTTTCGCGAAAGTGGAAAATAGACCTATACTATCTAGTTTCATCTGTTTTTGACCGTATACATCTAGATTTTAAACGATCTTAGCATAAAATTAGTAGACATTCTATGACGAAAGAAGAACGTATTAGCTCCTCAACGACCACTATTTTTAAGGCCGTATTTCCTAATACCACCAATCATTATGATACCTTGTTTGGAGGCACAGCCATGCAACTTATGGACGAAACGGCGTTTATCACTGCGACACGTTTTAGCAGACAGCAAATGGTGACGGTGAGTAGTGATCGGATTGATTTTACAAAACCCATTCCTGCAGGTACAATTGTAGAGTTGATAGGAAAAGTGACGCACGTTGGAAATACAAGCCTGAAAGTTCGAGTGGATATCTATGTAGAAGAAATGTATTCTGATTCTAGAGAAAAAGCAGTATCTGGTGAGTTTACCTTTGTCGCTATTGATGATGAAAAGAACCCAGTAAAAATTATATAATTCCTACAAAGCCTTTTATGATGATTGATTTTTCACATATTCCTGGAAGCTATTCAGATCAAGAAGTACAACTTCTGAAAGCTGAAATAGTGATCTGTGAAGTACAAAAAGGGGAACTATTATTAGATGTAGGTGAAGTGTGTTCTGCTGTCTATTTCTTAGAAAAAGGCTCTGTTTATCAGTATCAATTGGATGCTGAGAATGAAAAACAAATTATAGATTTAAATGTACCGCACGATTGGATTATCAATCATCAGAGTTTTACGTCTAGAAAACCATCTACCTATCGCATAGAAGTATATGAAGATAGCAGGATACAGATGTTGTCTATAGACGCTATTCATGCCTTGATAGCAAAATCACAAGCCTTCCTCCAAATGGGAATCCTATTAGAACAAGCAATGGCGAGGGTTCGCTTTTTTGATCAGCAATATACGCCTGATGAAAAATACCAATATGTTTTAAAACATCAACCCGCACTTCTCCAAAAATTCCCACAGAAAATACTGGCTTCCTACCTTAAAATGACTCCCGAGACGTTAAGTCGCGTACGTAAACGAGTTTCTTAACGTTCTTGATTTCGATCAAGTGATCATTTATCTTGATCGTTTGATCTTTGATGTTTTAATTATAACATCAAAAATCATGAAGCAACAAGCGTATCAGAGTACAGGACTATCCTTAGTTATCGGTGCTGTTTTAGTTATTGCCACAATGGTCATGCACCCTTCTGGCGGAAGTATGGAACGTATCCTGAGTATTTCCAGAACGATTACTGCCACACATGCGTTAGCCATTTTTTGCTTACCCATTATCTTATTTGGTTTCTACGGACTTACGTACAAGCTCATGGACACTCGGAAGATTTCTGTACTTGCTTTTTTAATTCTTGCCTTTGGATTGATCGCTGCGATGTTTGCCGCGCTCATTAATGGACTAACGCTTCCTTATTTTTTAGGACACTATGCAGATAGACTTGAAGCGAGTAGGGAAGTCCTCAGACCCATAGTAACGTATAGTTTTGCGATCAATACACCTTTAGATTATATCTTTATTGTAGCTTGCTGTCTGTCAATTTTGTTATATTCTATAAGTATTTTAATGACACGTAGATTACCTGTGTGGTTAGGCTATTTTGGATTACTTTTTGGACTTTTTGTGACGATAGGGGGCTTTACAGGTTTTGTCTTTACAAGCTTAACAGGGTTCAGAATAGTTACGTTTAGCATCGCTGCGTGGATCGTATGCGCAGGTGTTTTTGTCATGAGATCTAAAGAGTAATAACATGTAAAGACACTAATCTTTAGTATCAACTTTTATATTTTTAATTTATAAAAAAACTCACAGATTTTATTTTTTTGAGTTTCGAAAAGTTGTCGTAAAATTTGAAGTGAGTATCTCGTAGAATTTCGGACTGTCTGAGCGCAGCGAGTTTCTGAAATTCAGAGATTGAACAATAAATTTAGACAAGGTTTCGTGAGTCTAGACTTTTTTGTTTCTTTTTTTGTCAATGAAAAAAAGAAAAAGAGAATAAGATTTTCGCAGGAGGTTACACTGAGTGTCACACTGAGCCTTTCGACAACCTCAAGACAGGCTTTGTCGAAGTGCGATAGTCGAAGAACGAGACTTAAATTACACACCAATGAGTAAAGAAAAAATAAAACAAGCCTACGAACAATTAGCAACTGCCTATAATGAGCTCATAGATCATAAACCGCACAATGCTTACTATGATCGTC
>CAYGQJ010000037.1:41572-43562 GCA_964351845.1 uncultured Flavobacteriaceae bacterium
ACTGCCTATAATGAGCTCATAGATCATAAACCGCACAATGCTTACTATGATCGTCCCAATACCTTAGGATTGATGACAGAAGTAGATGGCAAAAAGATATTGGATGCTGCATGTGGTCCAGGAAAATATGCAGAAATCCTGCTTGCTGGCGGCGCAGAAGTCATTGGAATGGATATAAGCGAACAGATGATACACCATGCAAAAGAACGAAATGGGGATCAAGGAACTTTTTTTGTACACGACTTGGAAAGCCCTTTTATCATGCTGGAAGATCACTATTTTGATACAATTGTCTGTGCACTCGCCATGCATTATATAGAAGATTGGAAGCAAACGCTTCAAGAATTTTATAGAGTTTTAAAACCCAATGGGACGTTGGTCATTTCTATAGAACATCCCTTTTTTGAATATACATATTTCAAATCCAAAACGTATTTTGATGTAGAACCTGTGAAGTGTACGTGGAATGGTTTTGGACGGCCTATAGAAATTCATAGTTATAGACGGTCTTTGCAAGACTGTATCAATCCATTAGTGATAAATGGTTTTAGGATAGATACCTTGTTAGAACCTAAACCCGTTGCTGAATTTGAAAAATTAGATCCCAAACATTTCAAAGAACTCAACGAGTTCCCTGCTTTTATGTGCATACGCGCCATCAAAAATTAATTCCCTCCCTTCGGCTACCGCTCAGGATAAACTCTGGAGGGAATCTCATCATCGATGTATCGCACTTCGACAAGTTCAGTGTGACATTCAGGGTAAACTCCGGCTGGAATCTCGCTTTTTTCAAAAATATTGATGCCGACATACAAAAACAGTGATGTTTTTAGCTACAGTCCATGGATTTCTATTAACATTTCAGCGCTCAAAAACAACACTTCAGGGGTTCTTTTTCAAGAAATTGTAACAATTATTTTTTTTAAACGTCTTTTAAGTATCAATCAATAAATCAAACAATCATGAGAACTGAAACAAACAAGTATCCGGAAACCCCAAAAAATTACAGACGTAACAAAGCACTAGGAATTTATGTTATTTTAACCACGACATTTATAAGTGCTTATACACTAATTCAAATAATGGCAGTAGTATAAAAGACAAAATCTGCGTACATGTACGCAGATTTTGCTCTTCATCATAGCAGATTTTGATGTCTAATTTACATCAAAGGATGAAATATATCCTTTCTGTCGAAGAAGAATCTGACTCCTTACAATGATAGTGTACCCTATAAACAGAATACGTAGGGATCTTGGTGACTTACTAAATACCTAAAAAAATAGCTGCCTAATCAACAGCTATTTTTTTAGGTATTGTGAGTTTTATTTTTAGGAATACGCTCTTTCGCTTCAATACCGTATTTTAGCATATCTAAAACTCTACGATTATGCGTTATTTATGTATCTCCTTGTTTCTATGTGTAAGTTGTTTTACAAGTTGTAAAGAAGCCACTGTTTCTGAAGAAGTCACTGTTCCTGTTATCATAGAACCTACTGTTACTACTACGTATTTTTTAATACGTCATGCAGAAAAAGACCGTAGTGATCCTGAAAACAGAAATCCGTCGCTTACAGAGGAGGGAATAGCAAGAGCTAATAAATGGGCTTCGACATTTAAAGAAGTTGCATTTGATGCGGTGTATAGTACCGAGTATGCGCGTACACAAGAAACCGCAACCCCTACCGCTAGACAAAAAGGATTGGAAATTCAATCCTATGATCCAAGAAATTTATTTGATGAGAGTTTCCAGACAGCTACGCTTGGCAAAACCGTATTGGTCGTCGGTCATAGTAATACCACGCCTAGTTTTGTGAATGCCATCATCAAAGAAGACCGTTTCAAGAGTATTGATGATTCCAATAACGCAAACTTATACATCGTCACCCTCACTGGTGATAACGCTACTACGCAGTTATTGCATATTGATTAGTTAGCCCCCTAACCCCCAAAGGGGGGAAGCTTACTCTTTCCCTATATCATGAATAAA
>CAYGQJ010000038.1:0-4301 GCA_964351845.1 uncultured Flavobacteriaceae bacterium
AAAAAATCATCATCACCCCATAATTTTTTGAGGATGAGGGAGCGGTCGAGGACTTGGTTTTTGTTTTTATACAAATGAAACAATAGATGCGCCTCACGATGTGTGAGGTTTTGTTCACTTTCGCGAAAGCGTAATACCTGCTTAGGGAATTCAAAGATATAGTCTCCTATTTTTAAGGTGTCTGCATTTTTTTGTTCCAGGCTTCTATTGAGTAAATTATTAATGCGTACAATCAACTCTTCAATGCTAAAAGGTTTTTTTAAGTAATCATTTCCTCCGATACTGAATCCTTCCACAACATCTGCGGTTTGAGATTTTGCGGTAAGGAATATGATAGGAGTCGTGTCATCGATCTTTCTAATTTCTTTGGCAACCGTAAATCCATCCATTTTGGGCATCATCACATCTAAGACTACAATGGCGGGTTGGTCGTTTATGAAAGTTTGAAGCGCTTGTTCTCCGTCAACACAGAGGGTGACCTCAAAATCACGAGTTTCTAGGCTTTCTTTCACGATTTGGCCTAATGCAGGTTCGTCTTCGGCGAGTACTAATTTTATTTTAGACATACGGTAAAAGAATTTTAAATTGAGTTGGATTGGTGGTTACGGCAATCGTTCCTTCGTGCTTTTCTATAATGACTTTGGTATAATAAAGACCGATTCCAAAACCTTTCACATCATGCGTATTGCCTTTGGGTACACGGTAAAATTTTTCAAAAATCTGAGCTACTTGGGTTTTGGTGAGTGTATTCCCAGAATCTGAAATGATGATCTCAACACCTGGTTTTAGCTTTTGAAGTGTTATTGTTATGATATCTCCACCATATTTTATTGCATTATCTACGATATTATCGAGCGCATTTTCTATGTGAAATGCATCTACAGAAGTCCAGATATTATCATCTTTTGGTTCAAAATGAATCTTTTTTTCTACATGCGTAGCTACATATTTTTGATGAATAGCTTCTAGAAGCGTGACCATGTTTGTTTCCTGTTTGTTCAGTGCTAATGCTTCACTATTAATCGTGGCTGTTTCTAGTAATTTCTCGACCATGATGTTGAGTTTGTTTACTTGCTGTGAAGACATTTCAACATATTTTTTGGTCTTTTCTAAATCATTAGAAGCATTAAAATGCTGAATACTTTCCATAGCAACGCCTATCGTAGCAATAGGGGTTTTAAACTCATGGGTCATGTTACTAATAAAATCATTTTTGATTTCTGCAAGTTGTTTTTGTTGCTGTATAATATGAAGCAAATACAGTAAACTACCGATCACGGCACCCAGTAAAAGAATAGAAAGTAAGATGCCTAAAAGGTTTCTTTTTAAAACCACACTTGCGATATTTTGAACTCCTGCTTGAAGCGTGTGTTTTTCAGGTAATAATAAAGAAGTAGAGGTGACGACAAGATCATCTGTTAAAGGGGTGATTTGGTTGGCTGGTATGGTGTCTTGGTAGGAGATATTATAGGCACTGTTTATGTTTTTTCTAGATAATTCTTTAAAAAATAAAGAATCAATGGCCGGTATATCTACAGTATCGTCACTAAAAGACATTACGATTCTAGTGGTTAAATCTTGAAGCGCACTTGTGCGTAAAGAATCTCCTCTAATGGGAGTTCCTATTCCATATAAAGTGTCATTTTGTTTGTTCTTTCGTAGCTTTTTAAGAAGGGTATCAAGACTTTGTCCATTAGTACTTTTTATAGTAAATGAGCTCTTAGGCTTAAGAGAATCTTTGGTAAACCTGCTTTTTTGAAATGAAGTCAAAGACTTCGAAGAATGCTGTAGGATAGAATCTATTTCTTGGGGAGTAGCCCCTTCTATGGTTAGGTAATCGCCAGAGAGTATAGAATCTGTAATAATAATGGAGGACACATTATTTGAAATACTGTTTGCAGTGCGCTCGGTAAAACTTTTAAAACGATCAGAGACAAAAAAATCTTTAGGATTCATTTCATCACTAAAAAAACCTAAGGTGTTTCGAGCCGCCTTCTCCTCGTAATAAATACTTACTGCAGTATCCAAACTAGCCTGTACATCATTAACAAGCTGTTGTTTTCCAGCTTGGTAGTTTTTATAGTTCCAATATACCTGTATGGCTAGCGTAATCAGTATGACAGCGCTTATAAAGTAAAGGATGGTTTTGTAATTTCTTTCTTGCATACTCCAAAAGTAGGTGGTTGACCCCGTGTAAAAAAATCGGTTAACACACGTTAACGTTGGTTAACCTTAATACAGATTCAAGATATGCAAATTTGTAGTGTTGAAAATGTATAACCACAAAATAAACCATTAGAAGATTGATTATGTATCAAATTATCAAAAACCTCTTTGTCAAATATAATTTTATGAAAACCATTTATACAATCCTATTTGTTTTAAGCATCGTATTTGTATGTGTCTCTTGTAAAGAAGAAAAACAAGGATTTGAAATCAAAGCACAGGTAGACGGATTTGCAGAAAATGCAGAGATAACCTTAATAGATGGTGTGAGTTCAAAAGAAATAAGTACGACACACCTTAAAAATGGAGCTTTTATATTCTCTGGATACGTATCTAATACACCGACTCCTTTAAGAATACTCATCAAGGAAAACGATCAAAATACGAGCATGACCTCTTTGTTTATAGCCAATGAAAAGATTACCATACAGGGCGCTAAAAAGGACTTTCCAGACAACTTACAAATAACAGGATCATCACATCAAGCACTTAAAACTGAATTGGCTCAAAAAACAGCCTCTTTGAATGATCAGTATGATGATGAGATTCAGAAGATGATCGCAAAACGTCAAGCTAATACATGGAATGATAGCCTGCAAACGGTGTATTGGGGGAAAAATGGCGTTTTTGAAACGATTGACACTAATATTCTAACAATCACTAAAGAATTTATAGAAGAAAATATCAATACCTATTATGGACTAAAAGTACTTGCCAGTCATAAGAATCAACTTCCAAAACCATTTATTACAGCTCAATTACAACAAGTACAATCCCAATTTAAAGACACAGAATATATACATGTCATTGAAACGTTTCTGAACAACGAACCACTTGCAAAAAATGATTTCTTGTATGATTTTGAGGCAGAAAACCAAAAGGGAGAAAAGGTGCAATTCTCAGATCATTTTGATAGTGAAAAATATGTGCTTCTAGAATTCTCCTCCCCACACTGCGGGTGGTGTAAAAAAGCATTACCAGAAATAAAAAAGCTTGCCAACCAGAAGTCCACGTCATTGACTATTGTGACCCTTAATGTAGAAAACGATAAAGAAGATTGGATCAAAACCAGTGAAGAAAACCAGGTTAATTGGGCAAGCCTATGGAATAAAAAGGGAAGAAATAGCGACGCATTCACAAAATACAGAGTTGCAGGAACACCTACCTATGTGCTCTTTGATCAGGAAGGGAAGATGGTAAAAAAATGGACAGGATATGATGAACATCTCATCCAAGATATAAAAAAACAACTTACATCATAAAATAACATTCAATACTAAAACCTAAAAATAAAACAATATGAAAACACTATGTACAATCATCATCGCTTTATGTATCACCGCAACAACATTTGCACAGACACATACAGAAAAAGAAACTAGTATTAAACTCACCAAAGAAGAACGTATCCAAATTGAAGAAGTGAAAGACGTTATTTTAGATCTGTCAAAATCATTAGAAGCTTCACTAGAAGAGAAAAATGCGTTAAATCAAAACGACATCGTTACGTTGAAAAAGTTATTGGAAGCAATCAATGAGAAGCATGAAGGTCAAAAATTACAGAAAGAAGTAGTTTTAAAAGTAGATGATCCTTCAAAGAAAACGTCTATTTCGTATGCCTTCTCCATCAATAGAGATGGGAAAACAGAAACCATAAATTCTATTGAGGGTATTGATATGGCCCAATTAGAAGAGAAGCTTAGTAAACTTTCTATTTCTTTAAGTGAGAGTGATGATATCAAATTACTTGTTAAAAAACTCAATGAAAAGGCATTGGTTATTTATGATGAAATTGAAGAAAAGAAAGGGAAGAAAGAAAAAACGAAGCACTAAAAAAATATATAACTTTACAGGATTATGAAAAATATCATTTTATTTATTTTACTATTCGCTTTCGCGAAAGCGAACTCACAAAGCATCCAAGGGGTGGCAACGTATCAAACCCAACGTCATGTTGACATAAAAATGGATAGCACCTCCGGAATGAATGATGAAATGCAAAAAAGCATTCAGGAGCAATTACGCAAGCAATTCCAAAAAGAATATACCCTCTCTTTTAATGGGCCTGAAGCGAT
>CAYGQJ010000038.1:4401-43148 GCA_964351845.1 uncultured Flavobacteriaceae bacterium
TACGCAAGCAATTCCAAAAAGAATATACCCTCTCTTTTAATGGGCCTGAAGCGATTTGGAAAGAAGAAGCATCGCTTGATAAACCACAGGCACCATCAAGTAGCGGCATTAGTATTGTCCTGAGTGGAAATAGTGATATCTTATATCAAAACATCAAGGAGCAGTCATATACACAGCAAAGTGAATTGATGGGCAAGCAGTTTTTGATAGAAGATACGCTTGAAAAACCTGAATGGAAACTAGAGAAAGAAACAAAAAATATTGGACAATACACCTGTTTTAAAGCAACACTCACAGAAGAAGTAGAAGAACGATCTTTTCAAAGAATCAATGGAGAAGGAGGAGAAGAAGAGGTGAAAAAAGTAACTAAAGTAACGACAGCTTGGTATACGTTAGATATTCCTGTACAACACGGTCCAGATGAATTTTGGGGATTGCCGGGGCTTGTACTGGAGGTAAATGATGGCAAAATGTCCATGATGTGCACGCAAGTAGTGATCAATCCAAAAGAAGGGGTCACCATTGAAATTCCTACCAAAGGAAAGAAGGTAAATGAAGCAGATTATGAAAAAATATCTGAAGAAAAAGCCAAAGAAATGATGGAGCGTTACAATACCGGCGGTAGAAAAAAAGGAGAACAAAGTACATTCTCGATAAAAATAGGCGGGTAAGGTTCATCCTGAGAAATCATAAAATATTCTTAAAAAAAAGAAGTCGCTTAAACTTTGATATACATTTAAGGTCTAAGAAATAAATGTATAGACGATGGTTTTCAAAAATATGCGATGTGTTACCCTACTTTTTATAAGTCTGTTCGCAGGGACTATGTACGCCCAAGAAATAAAAGGAGTTGTTACGTATCAAACCAAGACAACAATGGACATGTCCCGTTTCTCAAGAGATGGACAACAAATGTCAGAGCAACGTAAAAAGCAGATCATGGAACGCATGAAAAACTTTTTGGAAAAAGAGTTTACGCTCACCTTCACTAATAACGAATCTTTTTATAAAGAAGAAGAAAAGCTAGCAACACCAGGACAAGGCGGCGGTGGCGGTCGTTTTGGAGGAGGCTTCACACAAGGAGGTATTTATAAAAACATAGATCAGAATGCCTATGCGCAAGAGAACAATATGTTTGGAAAAGTCTTCTTGATCAAGGATACGATTAACAACCTAGAATGGGAGCTCGTAAAAGAGAGTAAGATGATAGGTCAATATCCTGTTTTCAAAGCTGTCGCAACACGGAATATAGAACAAAATCTTTTTAGCAGACTAGGACGTCGTGGGCGTGGTAATCAAAGAGAAAACGAAAAGAAAAGTGATTCTCTAGATACAGCAAGTACAGAAGATAAAGTAGCAGAAAAACCTGAACCTAAAACAGAAACAATCATTGCTTGGTATACTCCAATGATTCCTGCAAATCATGGTCCAGGAGAGTTTGGAGGTCTTCCAGGGTTGATTTTAGAGTTAAATACAAGCAATACTACCATATTATGTACCAAAGTAGTGTTGAACCCTAAGGAAGAAATTGCTATTGAAGTTCCTGAAAAAGGGAAAGAAGTGACAAAAGCAGAATATCAGAAAATCGTAGACGAGAAAGCCCAAGAAATGTCAGAGCGTTATGGTGGTCAAAATCGTCGTGGTGGTGGCGGTGGAAGAAGAGGGAGATCTGGTGGATAACCACTTATTTAAAAAGAACAACATTCCAAGTAAAAGTACCAAGGTCATAGCATCTTGGAGAAACTAACCAATAGATTCAAAATGTATTTAAAAAGGATAATTTTGGCGTTGCTTTTTGCAATGCCCATGGGTCTCTTTGCTCAAAGCATAGAACTTAGAGGTACTGTAAAAGACAGTATAGGAAACCCACTAGAGCTAGCAAATATCATCGCTACAAACAAAGCAGAAGGGACTCTTGAATCCTACGGAATTACAGATGCGCAAGGGAGGTATAAACTAGAATTGCCTGTCAATACAACCTACGAGCTTAAAGTAAGTTTTCTAGGCTTAAAATCAGAAATTGTTGACTACACAGTTCCCGAAAATGCAGCAGATGCCACTAAAGATTTTGTGTTACTCTCTGATCCAAATCAACTAGACAACGTAGAGTTAGTTTATGAAATGCCCGTGACCGTAAAAGGGGATACGATTGTATATAATACAGATAGTTTTACCAACGGGAATGAAAAGAAATTGGGAGATGTCCTCAAAAAATTACCAGGCGTTGAGGTCACAGAAGATGGAGAAATAGAAGTGGACGGACAGACAGTATCTAAGGTAATGATAGAAGGGAAAGATTTTTTTGATGGAGATAGTAAACTCGCCACACAAAATATTCCTGCAGATGCGCTCAAAAAAGTAGAAGTCTTAAAAAACTATAATGAAGTGTCTCAAATGCGAGGACTCGGGAATGATCAAGATAATATTGCTATTAACTTGCGATTGAAAGAAGGAAAGAAAAACTTCTGGTTTGGAGATGTCACCGCGGGAGGTGGAGAAGGGGGTGATGAATTTAGATACACCTTTAAACCCAAACTGTTTTATTATAGCCCCAAAGGGAGTATTAATGTGATAGGAAACTTCAATAATACAGGAGAAGTACCTTTTACATTTAGAGACTATTTTAACTTTACAGGAGGATTTAGAGGCTTTAACCAGCGAGGCGGTACATCCTTTACAATCTCAGATGGAGGGTTAGGTTTTTTAACCACTCAAAATAATCGTGCCAATGAGATCGAATCTGATTTTATTGGAGCCAATTTTACCTATAGCCCATCAAAAACATGGGACTTAAGCGGCTTTACCATCCTTAACGACGGACGCACAAACTTTATAAATAACTCTTTGAATACTTTTATTAATGGGGGTGTTTCTCAGGAGTTTAATGAAGTAAGTGATCAACGCAATCAATTAGGAATGGTAAAATTCAGTGCGGTACATAAACCTAGTTCGAACTTGCAAGTAGATTATGATGTACTAGCAAAACTCTCTAAACAAACTGAGTTTTCAGATGGTACTTCTATAGAACGTTTTACAGATCAAAATGGAAACCTTGTAGAAGAAATAGACAATGTAGACCAAAGCAAAGATAATAGTCCGTTTTCTGTCAATCAAAACTTAAACGTGTATTACACCCTCAATGAGAATAATATTTTTGCAGCGACCGTACAACACCTTTTTCAAGAAGAAGATCCTTTTTATAATGCATTGGTGAGTCAGCAACCCTTCCAGTCCGTATTGCCACTTACGACAGAAGGGCAATCCCTTTTTGATGTCAATCAAGACAAAACGATACGCTCTAATAAGTTAGATGCAAAAGTAGATTACTATTATGTCATTAATAATAAGAGTAATATCAACCTAACTTTTGGAAGTACCTTAAGTAGGCAGGATTTTAACTCTAACATTTTCCAACTATTAGAAGGAAATGGACGTGAAGATTTTGAAAACTCACAACCCGATCCAACTACAGGCGAAGTAGCCTCTTTGGTCAATGATGTGCAATTTAACTTTAGCGATTGGTTTTTAGGAGCGCACTATAAATTCAAAACAGGTATTTACACCTTTACACCAGGACTTACCTTACACAGATATGGTATCAAAAGCGATCAGGCAGGCGTTGTTACAGAAGATAATCAGTGGATAGTGCTTCCAGACTTTTTTGCCATTGCGCAATTTGGGCAAAGTAAAAGATTACAGTTAAACTACCAAGTAACCGCTCAGTATACAGATGTGAGTAACTATGCAGAGGGATTGGTATTCAATAACTTTAACCGCTTGTTTAGAGGAAATCGGAACCTAGAAAATGCATTATTTCACAATATAAACCTAAACTACTTCAGTTTTAGTATGTTTAATTTCACGAGTATTTTTGGAGGGATTAACTACAGTAGACGTATTGATCCGATCAAAACAGCGGGGGTTTTTCAAGGAATTGACCAAATATCATCTCCTATCAATAATACCAACTTTGTAGATGAAACCTATGGTGGTAACGCACGTTTTTCTAAAACTTTCAAAAAGTTTAAATGGAATGTACGCGGTAATGTCTCTTGGAGTGATTTAAATAATATCATTAATAATGAAGATCGTAATACCAAGAATTTCACTCAGAATTATCAAACCAGTTTCGAGACCAATTTCAAAGAAGCGCCTAATTTTGAGGTAGGGTATAACTACACGACCACACGTTCTGATAACGGATTTACAGATCGTACGTTTATTACCAATAGACCCTTTGCAAACATGGAAATCAACTTTTTAAAAGGGTTTACTTTTGGAGCAGACTGGAGTTATTTTGATTATGATGACAACGATGATAGCACAGATATTAGTAATACCTATCAGTTTTTAGAAGCAAATCTCTACTATCAAAAACCAGAAAGTAAATGGGAATTTAGAGTACAGGCAACTAACTTATTGGATGTAGATGTGATAAGTAACAACAATGTTAATGATATTTTAATATCTAATACAGAGTACTTTGTACAGCCTAGATATGTTATCTTTACGGTAAAGTATAATCTCTAATTTATACGCTTTCGCGAAATTTCAAACTGTTGGCAGGGCGTACTTATAAAGATCACATGATATTTAAAACAACGTTTAAGGCACTATGCATCTGTTTTTTGGTGCTTGTCACATCTTGTAAAAATGATACAGCAGGAACCGAAAAATCCATTATAGAAGGACTTACAGAAGTGCCACAATCAGAATGGGGCGCCTTTGGAACTGAGTTAGATAAAGTAAAATTTTTTGATCAAGACGGTACAGAACTTTCAGAAGAACAAACCGAAATCTATTTTTCTGGTGGCGCACAACCTAAGCTATATACAGATGAAAATGGCATATTAAAACTAGGGGTTCTCAAACCACCCACCGATGAAGAGAAAAAGGTGATGGAAGAAATGATGGCCAGATTTCAAGCCGAAGAAGAAAAACTCCAAGAGTCTATAGGAACACCAGCATGGAGGTTTGATCTTGTAGATTACGACGGAAAACGTGTGACATCAGATGATTTAAAAGGAAAAGTGACTGTTGTAAATTTTTGGTTTAAAGAATGCAAACCGTGTATTCAAGAAATGCCAGAATTAAACGAATTGGTGTCGTCTTTTAAAAGCAATGAAAATGTGCAGTTTTTTGGCTTTTCTACTACAGCAAAAGACCAATTACCCGCTTTCTTTGAAAAACATGATTTTGACTATCGTATTATTCCAGATAGTGAATCATATGCCATGGCCACTGGAGTTACGGGATATCCTACCAACATGATTGTAGATCAACAAGGAAATATTGCCTTCCTGAAAACAGGTTTTATTCCAGGTATCGCAGACAATATCAAAGAAGAAATACAAAAATTATTATAACCTAGTCAAACCATTCGTATACGTGCCATCCTTAAAAGCAGTCATCGCAATTGTATCATTATTTCTTATGAGTTCAACACCCTATGATATAGATTTTGGGACCTCCTGTGCAGATTGTGATTGGTATGTCGTCCTAGACGGTGTGATGGGCGGACGCTCAGGTGGAACCGTTACAGAAACGGCAGAGAGTATTATTTTTAAAGGAAACATATCCCTAGAAAATAATGGTGGTTTTGCATCCTATAGAAGTCCTTATGGTAGCTATGATTTGTCTTCTTTTAAAGATGTACATGTTAGATACAAGTCTACAGGACAAAACTTTGCATTGACATTGGCGAATTATCGCAGGTTTTATGAGCCCAATTTTAAAGCAAGTTTACCCGTGACCAACGGCGAGTGGAAAGAAGTTGTACTTCCGCTATCCAACTTCAAGAAATACCGCCTTGGAAGACTATTATCAGGAACCCTTTCACAAGAAGAATTGGCAAATGTGATCCGATTAGGACTCATTTCTAATGATAAAAAAGCGAGTGATTTTGTCATAGAGATCGATTATATTCGTTTTAAATAATAATAATGATGGTTATAGATACACTTCAGCAACTTTACAAAAGAGATCTCACACGACTCAAAACAGAGATTACTTCCTACACCAAAGAAGAAAACCTTTGGATCGTAGATAAAGCGATTGCAAATTCTGGAGGAAATCTCTGCTTACATTTGATAGGAAACCTTAATGCCTTTATTGGGATACACATCGGAAATACCGGATATGTACGTGACCGCGAATTTGAATTTACAGGAAAAGATGTTTCGGTGAGTTCACTAGCACATCAAATAGACGATACGATGGTTGTTGTAGAAAATGCACTGGCGTCACTAGATGAAAAACAATTGGCAGCCGAATATCCTATCATGGTTTTTAAAGAACCGATGACCTATGAATTTTTTCTAATACACCTTTCTTCACACCTTACTTATCATTTAGGACAAATCAATTATCACAGACGCTTATTAGACATCTAGTTGATTTACTACTTTATTTTTACAGGCACAGGCCCTCCATTACTGATCCATCCGCCACCTATCTCGTCTAGATTCACATCTAACTCGTCGCTAGTACTTATCCCGTATAGATTGACTCTCAGTTCATCGTAGGTATCAATGTTTTTAATGTTCACATCCAGTTGCTCTGTGGTAGAGAGACGTACTGTGATAGATCCATCTTCATTTACAGGAATAAGACCATAATTGCTATTTGTTATAGGAATGTTTGTGTCTGATGACGCATATGCTTTTGGAAATAAGTCAGCATCTTTAAGAGCAATAATAGAAAGTGCGATGGCAATTACGGTAAGAACAGATTTTGTGTAACGATCAGTTTTCATAAGTTGTTGTTTTAATGTGGGTTTAATTGAGAAATGAATATAATCAAAAATAAAGCCATATCTTTTCCAGTAATTCAAGTACTGATACTATTTATGAAAGATATTACCTATGATAAAAACCGTGTAATCAACTTTAGTGATGCTGTGTTTTCTATTGTCATGACACTTCTTATATTAGAAGTAGGAGTACCCTCTGCTAAGTCAATTAATACCATGGCTTTTACTGACATACTCTCCAATAGGATTCCTGATTTTATTGGCTTGGTGGTGAGTTTTTTAGTGAGTGCGCTCTATTGGATAGGTCATATCAAATTGATGAAATATGTGAGTGCTGTCACAGGAAAGCTCTTATGGCTTAACATTTTTTTTCTGCTTGCTATTGTTGTGTTGCCATTTTCAACAGCCATGTATGTAAATGGATTTGGTCATACAGGACCTTTTGTTTTTTACTGCATCAACCTAGCCGTGATAGGGCTTTTTAATTTACTGATGTTGCGTTATGTGTATCGTTTGGAAAATCAAAAAACAGGATTTACCCGAATCTATTATCGTTGGTATCGAGCACGAGGTATGAATGTGATGACGATATGGATTCTTGCTTCTCTTTTGGCTTCGCCGTTTCCTTGGTTTTCTCGTTTTGTGTTTTTATTATTGTTTGTCTTTCAGTTTTTTATAGATCGTCGTTTTAAGAAAAAAATTCAAAACGCCTAAACGTATTATGTAATATGCGCTTTCGTACTAGGTTTGGCTGCGTGTAAATTCCGCTTTCGCGAACCTGCCTGCCGGCAGGCAGGAGCGTGAAAAGGCACAAAAAAACAGGTAGCTTTTACAAACTACCCGTTTTAAATTCATGAGAGAATGATTACTTGGTTTTTTTACCCTTCATTTCTTGTCCCCCTTGAAGGAGTGTGATATGTGTTACTTGGTTTGCTGTATCTCGTGTAAATAAGAGTTTGGCAGGAACTACTTTTAAGAAAAATGCATCCGTATCTTCTCCAAAAACTTCAATTTTTGATTGTCCAGTGGCCTTGGCGAAAATTCGATTTCCTTCGGTGGTAATCACAATGCTGAAATTTGGATTTAATTCGTAGGTGCCTGCATATGCTTTAATGACAGTAGGATCAAGTGCGACCCCTTCTTTTTCAGCGGCTGGTTTCTCATCGCTTTCTATTCCGTTTTCTTTTATAATACGATCCTTAAAAAGTACTGTTTTCTTTCCGTTTTCTATAGAAAAACGATACGTAGCAAAGCTATTTTCAAAAGAAAACTCATGATCATTCACAGGGAAAATTTTAGTTTTTCCACCCCCTTCTCGCTGACTATACAATTGGTTACCTGTAAGCGTGACAAATCGTACTACATCAGTATCAAATTGATAGGTGCCTACCCACTGTTGTAACTGCTCTTTAGATAGCTTCACCGTTTTGTTTTCTGTAAACATAGGCTCGTCCATGACCATCGCGGCAAGTTGTAAGGTGATTTCTTGAGGAGAATTGCCATTAGCATTGGTCAATACAATTACATAAATGTCTTCATCTGGAATATATACGCCCTGTGTGACAAACCCAAAAATCCCTCCGCCATGTTCAATGCACGTTTTGTTGTTAAGCTCATTAATTTGCCAGCCATACCCGTAATTGGTAGGTTTTCCATTATTGAGGAAGGTATTTGCATGTGCTTTTGCTTTACTGCTAGCATTTATTAATGTGTTATCTCGGACAGCCTTATGCCATAAAAACATATCATCTACACAAGACATTAACGAACCTGCTGCATAGGGTATCGTCATGCTTATTTGCGTTGCATTACGAAATCCTTGTGCTGTCGGTTGATATCCGGAAGCTCTGTTTTTTATAATTCTTGATTTGTCTCCATAATAAGAGTTTTTCATTCCAAGCGGATCAAAAATGCGTTGTTGAATAAAGTCCTCGTAGGTGATTCCTGATACTTTTTCGATGATATATCCTAAAACGATGTATCCAGAATTATTATAAAACCACTGTTCTCCGGGCTGGAAATCGACAGGTTCGTCTTTAAAATAATCTATGATTTCTATCGGCGTTTTATCATTTTTGCCAAAAGCATTAAGCCCTTGCATTGCGGTATAACTTTTAATTCCTGAGGTATGATTCAGTAATTGATGGATGGTGATTTGATCGCCATTAGGATAGGAGGGGAGATACGCAGAGAGCTTGTCTTGTACGCTTAGCTTTCCTTCTTCTTCTAGCATCAAAATAGAAACGGCTGTAAACTGCTTGGTAATAGATCCTATTTCAAAAACGTGATTAGGATTCATGGTAATGTCATTTTCGAGATTGGCTTTCCCAAAGGCATTTCGATACAAGACCTTTCCTTTTTTGGTCACCAAGACGGTCGCTCCTGGGCCAGTATCAGGGTATTTTTTTTGTAGTAGTTGGTCAAAGGTCGCAGTAACATTCTGAGCACTTAGTGAAGTGACAAAGAAGAGAATGAGTAGTGTTTTAAAAATTTTCATGTGATTGTTTTTGATTGATTGGCTATATGACGGCAAGGAGGCTTGTTGGTTACACTAAAATAGATAATTCCTGTATACGCTTTCGCGAAAGCATAAAAAAAGAGGTAGCTATGATAAACTACCTCTTGCTATTATTTTTGAAACGACACTTTCTTAGAATCCGAAAGCCGTTTTTACGTTGTCTACATAATCTAATTTTTCCCACGTAAAGAGCTCTACTTCAATATCTTTTGTGGTACCATCTATACGCTCAAATGTTTTGGTAACGGTTTCGTTTTTACGTCCCATGTGTCCGTATGCAGCAGTTTCGCTATACATAGGCGAACGGAGTTTTAGACGTGACTCGATAGAAGCTGGTCGCATGTCAAAAATTTCAGTGACTTTTTGTGCGATTTCGCCATCGGTCATATTGAGATGCGAAGTTCCGTAGGTATCTACAAAAATTCCCATCGGTTCCACTACGCCAATCGCATAGGATACTTGTACGAGAATCTCATCAGCAACACCAGCAGCGACTAAGTTTTTAGCAATATGACGTGTGGCATAGGCCGCACTACGATCTACTTTTGAAGGGTCTTTTCCAGAGAAAGCCCCACCACCGTGAGCGCCTTTTCCTCCGTAGGTGTCTACAATAATCTTACGTCCTGTAAGTCCAGTGTCTCCATGAGGTCCTCCTATCACAAACTTCCCAGTTGGGTTGATGTGATACTTGATATCATCATTAAACAACGCGGCTACCTGAGCAGGAAGTTTTGCGACCAGTCTAGGGATTAAAATGTCTACAATATCCTTACGGATTTTTGCAAGCATGGCTTCATCTTCATCAAAATCGTCATGTTGCGTAGAAATAACAATCGCATCAATGCGTTGCGGTACATTATCATCACTATATTCTATGGTCACCTGACTTTTAGAATCTGGGCGTAAATAATTAATTTCTTTTCCTTCGCGACGTAAGTCTGCTAATTCAATTAATAATTTATGAGAAAGGTCTAATGCGAGTGGCATTAGGTTTTCTGTTTCTTTGGTAGCATAGCCAAACATCATTCCTTGGTCTCCTGCTCCTTGTTCTTCTTTGGATTCGCGATCAACTCCGCGGTTGATATCATCAGATTGCTCATGAATTGCTGAAAAGACGCCACATGAATTCCCATCAAACATATACTCACTTTTGGTATATCCTATGTTATTAATGGTTTTACGAGCAATTTTCTGTACGTCTAGGTAGGTGTTACTTTTTACTTCCCCAGCGAGTACCACTTGTCCTGTAGTGACAAGCGTTTCACACGCTACTTTTGAATCAGGATCAAAGGCAAGGAAGTTATCTATAAGTGCATCAGAGATTTGATCTGCTACTTTATCTGGGTGTCCTTCAGATACACTTTCTGAAGTAAATAAATATGCCATTAGCTATTTTTTTGATAGTTTGAAGTCGATTTGACGAAAGCACCCTGAGAAAATTACGCTGAGATTGAAGTTTCAATCGTACTTAAGTAATTATTTTAGGCATTTTTTTAAGAGGTTGCAAGCAGTCAAATCTTTCCTCGTTATTACGAGTGCAAATGTAAGTAAACTTTTAAAATTATCAAGCGTATTAGCAATCTCTTAACGAGGTGGTGAGTGGCTATTGTTTTTGTACATTTTTATACAAAAACAATAGCCACGATCCGTAACTGTTATTTTACAAATCTGTCTTTGTTTTTTGTTGAGTTCACAATCTCTTAACGAGGTGGTGAGCAAACTCCTTTTTTGTAGCTTTTGGTACAAAAAAGGGAGTTTGCGACTCCGTTACTTGGTTTTTCAAATCTTTTCTTGATGAAATCCTTAACGAGGTGGTGAAGCAGACTATTATTTTGTAAAAAGCGTAGCACAAAATAATAAGATGCGTATCCGTATCTCCTGGTGTGCATCTTTTCTCCAGAGGTTTATTAACGAGTTTGCGACTCCGTTACTTGGTTTTTGCTCTTCTTTGTTTAAAACTCTAACTTTTTAGATGTTTGAAATTAATTTTTCATAATACATAGCTATTTAAAAATATTAAAGACCTTGATCATTTAAAGATACTTAAGGTCTGTGTCTATTTTTTAATTATATTTTTCGCCAAATGCAGTCATCAATTTCTTTTTGATACGATTCAAAAACAGCCTTAACGATTCGTAAGATTTTATCGTCAGCTATATGTACATACTGTTTATCATAATTGCAGGTAGTATTCTATAAATATAACGAAAATTAATTTGGTTATATTTTGATTATTAATATTTTATATAGGGTAACTGTGATATTTTGGTAGGGGTAATGTTTATCATAAACGGGATGTTTTAACCATATATTGAGATTGAGTGAAGACTCATCTTGGCATATTTGAAAAAGTAGTAAAAGCCTTTAAAAAATAGTGTTAACTACGATTCCTTTGGATGAGATTCAATCTTGAATCTTTTACCAGAAACGACAGATACATATTATTTAACACCTCCTTAAGGGAATGTTAAATAATATTTTTTTGGTAGAAAATTCTTAACTTACACAAGCATTACCCCCTATATCAAAACAAAAAAATGCATTCTATCTGTAGGATAATTTTTCAATGTATTGTATTGAGAGAGTTTCCTTACTTGTTTAATAACTAATGATACCCGATAAATTCTAATATTTATTTGGTTTGACCACTAAAAAACGTTTTATGAAACGAAGAGACTTTATTCAATATGCAGGACTCGGTGTTGGTGCCATAATGGTGCCATCATTGCTTATGGGAAATAACATTCCCGTAGAAGCACTACTGGAGCCTGGTATGGATGTGCTGATTAAAAAAAACTTGGCAGATGTAGCCCTCAATACCGCAAAATCTGCTGGAGCTAGTTATGCCGATGCACGCATTGGGCGCTATTTAAACCAATTTGTATTTACACGAGAAGATAAAGTTCAGAACGTCGTAAATACCGAATCTTTTGGGATTGGTATTCGTGTGATTGCAAATGGTACTTGGGGATTTGCATCTACAAACGATGTCACTGATGCTGGCATAAAAAAGGCAACCCTACAAGCTGTCGCTATTGCAAAGGCCAATGCTAAGATTCAAAAAGATCCAGTAAAACTTGCACCCGTAGCTGCCTATGGAGAAGTTTCTTGGAAAACACCTATCAAAAAAGATTTTAAAGAAGTTCCCGTTTCGGAAAAAGTAGAACTTCTGTTAAGTGCCAATGCAGCAGCTCAAAATAATGGAGCAAACTTCGTTAACTCTGCTTTGTTTATGGTCAATGAGCAAAAGTATTTTGCTTCAACAGACGGATCATATATAGATCAAGACGTACACCGTATCTGGCCTACTTTTGGGGTGACCGCTATAGACCGATCTGCCGGAAAGTTTAAATCCCGTCAGGCTTTAAGTGCACCTATGGGGATGGGTTACGAGTATATGGATGGACTCGATTCAGAAAAAATTGCAGGACCAGAAGGAATGAATCTCTATAGAAATAGTTATGATATTATTGAAGATGCTACGCTTGCTGCAAAACAAGCCAAAGAAAAACTAACTGCAAAATCTGTAGAAGCAGGAAAATATGATCTTGTATTAGAACCAAACCATTTAGGGTTAACCATTCATGAATCTGTAGGGCATCCACTAGAACTAGATCGCGTATTGGGGTATGAAGCTAATTATGCAGGAACAAGTTTTGCCACTCTAGACAAATGGAAAACTAAAAACTTCAAATACGGAAGTGATATTGTAAATCTAGTAGCAGATAAAACGCAAGTAGGCTCACTAGGTGCCGTAGGTTATGACGATGAAGGTGTAAAAACGAAACAGTGGGATTTAGTACGTAATGGAGTACTCGTTAATTATCAAGCTATCAGAGATCAAGTCCATATGATTGATCAAAATGAATCTCATGGATGTTGTTACGCACAAAGCTGGAACGATGTACAGTTCCAGAGAATGCCTAATGTTTCTTTAGAGCCAGGTACAGAAAAATATTCTATTAACGATATGATTAAAGATGTAGAAAAAGGAATTTATATTGCTGGTAGAGGTTCTTATTCTATAGATCAGCAACGGTATAACTTCCAGTTTGGAGGTACCGTGTTTTACGAAATCAAGGATGGTAAAATAGTAGGAATGCTAGATGATGTAGCGTATCAATCAAATACACAAGAATTCTGGAATTCCTGTACAAAGATCTGCGATAAAGATGATTATCGCATTTTTGGTTCTTTCTTTGACGGTAAAGGACAACCCTCTCAAGTAAGTGCTGTGTCACACGGTAGTTCAACAGCTCGATTTAATGACGTTAATGTAATTAACACAGGGCGAACCATTTAATCTAATGTATTTCTACAACTAATAAAATAATCATGGCAATATATACAAAAGAAGAAGCACGTAAGGTTATGGAAAAAGCATTAAGCTTTTCTACAGCTGATGCTTGCGTAATTACGATGAATGGAAGTGAAAGTGGTAACATCCGTTATGCACGAAATACGGTATCTACCGCTGGACATCGTTCTAATCAAACGCTAGCAGTACAATCTAGTTTTGGTAAGAAATCCGGAGTAGCTACCATAGATGAATTTGATGAAGCATCACTCGCTAAAGTCGTAAAAAGAGCAGAAGAACTCGCTAAGCTTTCTCCAGAAAATCCAGAGTTTATGGAACCTCTAGGGCCACAAACGTATGACGAATCAAAAACGTATAGTGAAGCAACCGCTAGCATTACGCCAGAGTACAGAGCAGAAGTCGCAAACAGTAGTATTGAACCAGCATCTCGTCAGGAAGTTACTGCCGCAGGATTCTTAAATGATTCTGCTGGATTTAATGCAATGCTAAATTCAAAAGGACTTTTTGCGTACAATAAATCTACAGATGTCAGTTTTACGGTGACAATGAGAACCAATGACGGTACCGGATCTGGATGGGTCACCCGTGATATTAATGATGTCAGTAAATTTGATGCTGTCGAGGCATCTACAGTTGCTATAAAGAAGGCACTCCTTTCGCGAGAAGCGAAAGCCATAGAACCTGGAAAATATACCGTAATCCTAGAACCAGCAGCCTCTATTGGATTGTTAGGTAATATGTTTAGATCATTTGACGCACGTACCGCAGATGAAGGGCGTAGCTTTATGTCAAAAGAAGGAGGAGGAACTAAGATAGGAGAGAAGATCGTAGACGAACGCGTTAATATATGGTCTGACCCTTTAAATCCAGAAGTACCTACGGCTACTTGGGATGGTTCCGGGCAACCTCTAAAAAAAATGAATTGGGTTGAAAATGGTGTTGTCAAAAATCTCGCGTATGGAAGGTATTGGGCAAAAGAAAAAGGAGTAGACCCCGTACCATTTCCTCCTAATGCTATTATGGGTGGCGGCGATGCCTCATTGGAAGATTTGATTAAGAGTACTCGAAAAGGAATTCTTGTTACACGATTATGGTATATAAGAGGTGTAGACCCACAAACCTTACTCTATACAGGCCTTACGCGTGATGGAACTTTCTATATTGAAAATGGAAAAATTAAACATCCTGTGAAAAATTTTAGATTTAATGAAAGTCCAATCATTATGTTGAATAATTTAGAAACCCTTGGACAGCAAGTACGTATAGATGGTAATTTAGTTCCGTATATGAAAATTAGGGATTTCACCTTTACCAGTTTATCAGATGCTGTATAGGTAATAAAACTATATAAAAACTGATTGTTTTGAGCGATATCAAGACAATCAGTTTTTTGTTTTTACAGGAATAACTAATCTTAAAATGAGATATAAATATGGGCTACCTATACAAAGAACAATACGGTATCAGTCTATTCTGATACGGATGAACTTTTTAAGGCGCTTTAGATAAGTACTTAAAGATATAACAAACTTAATTTGAATCACATAAGTACGAACACAAAAGGTAATTAATAAGCGTGAGAAACACATTTTTTTTTACAAGATTGCAGTATGAGTCAGGAGATTGGGATGTAGACCAACGTATGCCGTCTAACCTCTTAAATTCACTAGTAGAATACACAACCCTTAAAGTAGATACACAGGAAAACATTATCCCTTTAAGTAGTGATGAGATTTTTAAATGTCCATTTTGTTATTTATCAGGACATAAATTAGTGCAGTTTACACAAAAGGAAAGAGAACACTTTAAGAAATATGTAGATAATGGTGGTTTTGTTTTTGTAGATGATTGCAATCATGATATAGACGGTTTGTTTGCCAAGTCTTTTGAACGTCAGATGGATGCTATTTTTGGAACTCAAACCCTAAAAAAAATTCCCAATACCCATGAACTCTATACCATATTTTTTGAATTTGAAAACGGGCCACCCACCACATCACAAGAGCTTAATGGATGGGGTGATGATTTAGTACACGAGTACTTAAAAGCGATTGAAGTCAATGGGAGAATAGGCGTGCTGTATAGTAATAAAGACTATGGATGTGAATGGGATTATGACTTTAGAAACAAACGTTGGTATAAGATAGATAATACTCGATTTGGTGTGAATATCGTTATGTATGCACTTACTTCGTAGGAAAGGGGATTAGGGAAATAAAAACGTTTCGTTTTCCAATCAGGATAATAAAATGGAAGAATATAAAGATGTAAAATAGAAGATTTACTATAGTATTTGTTTAGCATACAAAAGAACCAATAACTAAGACCTAAGTGATACAATTGAATGGATACAACATTAGCACAAATTGAAAAAGAAATACATACGCTTGGCGCGAAATTAAAAGATCTCAAAACTGAAATAGGGAAGGTTATTATTGGTCAAGAAGAAACCATTGATCAGTTATTAATCACCTTTCTTGCAGGAGGTCATGCCTTACTGGAAGGAGTTCCTGGTTTAGCAAAAACCTTAATGATACGGACACTTGCCCAAGCCATTGATTTAAATTTTAAACGTATCCAATTTACGCCAGATTTAATGCCATCAGATATTATTGGCACTGAGATATTAGAAGAAGATCATAGTACAGGACGGAAATTCTTTAAATTCAATAAGGGCCCCATATTTGCTAATATTATCCTCGCTGATGAGATTAATAGAACTCCACCAAAAACGCAAGCGGCACTGTTGGAGGCCATGCAAGAATTTGAAGTCACCTATTCCGGTAAAACCTATGCATTAGACCGTCCGTTTTTTATTCTAGCAACACAAAATCCTATAGAACAATCAGGAACCTTCCCTTTACCTGAAGCGCAGCAAGACCGTTTTCTGTTTTATATTAAAATAGGCTATCCAGAAGCATCAGAAGAAACTAGTATTTTAAAAAGCACCACAGGAACTAAGAAAGAAGTACTACATAAAGTCATCAGTGGAGACGATATTTTGCGTTTACAACAATTAGTGCGTGAAGTACCGATAAGCGATGATCTTATAGACTTTGTAAGTAATCTAGTACGCGCCACACGTCCAGAAACGACGACACATGCCTATGTGAAGGAATGGGTGAGTTGGGGAGCAGGACCAAGAGCAGGACAAGCCATAATCCTTACCGCAAAAGCCCGAGCACTACTTCAAGGACGCCTTGCCGTGACTATGGACGATATAAAACAAGTCGTATTCCCTGTATTACGTCATCGTATTATTATCAATTTTAAAGCAGAAGCAGAAGGTATTCAAGCAGATCATGTGACCCAAGAACTACTGCATAAACTAACGTAAAGAAACCCTAAACATGCGACAAGACTATCACGATCTACTCCAACCAGAAGTCATCCGAAGCGTTTCGGGACTGGCACTGATTGCGCGAGTGATTGTAGATGGTTATTTATCAGGAGCGCATCATAGCAGACGGGTAGGATCGGGGATGGAATTTAGTCAGTTTAGAAGCTATCAATCCGGTGATGATTTACGATTGCTAGATTGGAAGATGTTAGCACGATCAGGACGATATTACATAAAACAATCCGAAGTAGAAACCAATGTTTCGGTAAAATTTATTCTAGATACGAGTGCTTCCATGCTTCATACGGAAGACGATATGTCCAAAATGGATTATGCTCGTATACTCATTGCGACCTTAGCACATTTGGCTCAAAATCAAGGAGACGCTATAGGGCTATTTGCTGTAAACGATCAGGAGTTACATACGGTGTATCCTAAAGTGCAGAAACAACATTTTAATAGATTACTGTTAGCACTTTTAGGAATTGAAAACAAAGGAAAATGGCCCTCAGGCCGAGATCAAACTAGAACTTTACACGATCGTAAACACAAAGAGTTGATTTTCTTTGTCACCGATATGTATGAATACGATCAAGAACTTCTTCATTTTATAAAGCAACTTAAAACGAGCAGGAATGAAGTAGTCGTTGTACACTGTATGGGAGGTGACGAACTAGAATTTAACTATAAAGGAGACCTTACTTTTGAAGATCTGGAAACAGGTGATACGCTTAAAGTAAATGCAACCGACGCCAAAAAATCGTATCTCGATGCTCTAGATACGATGATGATAAAGGCTAAAAACAATCTAATGGCCAACGGAATACAGTATCATGTACACCGTCTGGATGCGCATATAGGAGAGACCATACAAGTGTTTTTAAAACAACGCATGAAACTCGTGTAATATGTCCTTTGTAAACCCTATATATCTCTGGGCATTACTGGGACTTGCGGTTCCCATAGCCATTCATTTATGGAGTAAAAAAGAAGGGAAAACCATTAAAGTTGGAAGTATCCAATTACTTCGGGAGGCAGATTCCAAGCAAAGTAGTAGTATACAAATAAATGAATATCTATTACTGGCGTTACGATTATTAATGATAACCCTACTGGTGCTAATACTTGCGGTTCCTCAATTAAAACAAAAAATCGTTAACACTTCAATTACCTATATTGTTGAGCCTACATTGTTAGAGAACGAACAATTGCGCCCCTTTTTAGATACGCTACAAACAGAAACTCCCATACGCTTATTACAAACAGGATTTCCTGAAGCTGCTACAATTTCCCAAATAGATAGTGTGCCGCCTACCTACTGGCAATTAACACAGCAGATGGAGACATTACATACAGATAGTATTGTGGTTTTTGCAAGAGGTTTAGTGCAAGGAATACAAGGGAAAAGGCCTGCTGTTTCTAAGAAGATTGAGTGGATTATACTAGCCGCAAACGATCCTATAGAAGAACAATATATCGAAGCCGTTCAGGTGGCAGACACGTTACAACTACTGATGGTAAGGAATGATGAACAACATGTTTCCTTCCGTAAAGAATACCGTTCAGTTAAGAACACTGATTTTCAGTTTAATAGGGCAAGAGATAGTATTACGCTTTCGCGAAAGCAACAACAAAAACAACTCCCTGTGTCCACTATAATACCTTTTGAAATAGGTATTGTTGTAGACGATTCGTTGGCTGCGCAATACAGATATATGGAAGCTGCTTTCAAGGCATTAGAAACTTATCTCAAACGCCCAATGACTATTGAAAAAATAGCAGATATAAATACTATTTCAAATAGATCATATGACTGTTTAGTTTGGTTAAGCGATCTGCCCTTGGTAGAAAGTACATCAAAAATAATACACTATCAACCCGATCTGTATGCATCAAGTTTAATAACCAAAGGTGCTTCTGATACTGTTTTTTATTTGACACAATTATTAAATAGTGAAAACAGTATCGATCAACATTTGGCCGAACAATTGATTCCCGTATTAGAGCTGCATCCAGCGTTGGAATCCAACATAAATACATACGATTATAGAACCGTAACAAAAGCAAGTATAGCACCTTCTTATCAATCTAAAAACACACCTAAAGCAACGATGATGGATACGGATCTGTCACCTTGGTTATGGATCATAATAACCGTTCTATTAATCATAGAACGTAGTATTGCTCGGTATCGAAAACAATGAAAGCAGACGGTAAACACATATTAACTCAGTTTTTAAGACGATGGCAATGGCGATCTGCACTAGAAGCTATGCTATTTGGTATAGGTGCAGGGGTGGGTCTTTATGGGATTACAGATCGTGTGTTGATGGGAGTAGGGGCTTTTATAGGGATCGTACTTATAGTTTTGGGATATAGGAAACCTTGGAAAACAGATCTTAAAACAACAAGTAGTTATCTAGATATGAAGCTGGATGCTTTAGAGTATAGTACGGGACTCTTCCTTAAACCCCAAACCGAACTCTCGAATCTTGCCAAATTACAGCAAGTAAAAATAGCTGAAGAATTACAAAAAGCAATGCAACATATTCAACCGCCTATACCGCTATTAAAAGCGATAATAATTGCAGGAATTTTGATAGGTTTTGGGTTTTTGGGAAGACAATTTGGACTTCTGGATACATTTGGAGTATCGGGACCTCCTAGTATAGAAGAGGCGATGATTCCATTTCATACACATGATACTACTCAGGTTGCAGTAATCGTACCTCAGTTAGTTACACAACGTGTCATCATGCGCTATCCTAGGTATACAACTATGGGTGCTCGTACCACGACGACTATGGATATAAAAGCATTGATAGGGACTCGTGTTACCTGGCAATTGGAGTATAATCAGGAAGTAAAAAGTGTTAGTCTACAGAGCACAGCAAAGGAGTATCCTATGACTTTGGAGGAGAACACGTATACCAAGAGTATCACTTTAAGTAACTCTGGTTTTTATAATTTTAAGTTTGAAGCGCTGGATGGAACGGTATATACTTCAGATTTATATAGTATTGAAGTCGTGCAAGATGAAGAGCCTACCATTGAAATCAAAAACCTAGAGCAGTTTACATCTTTTGATTTTGATGCCCCTAAAACCGTTAATTTTAATACAAAAATCACTGATGATTATGGCATCGCTCAAGCTCACATCATAGCAACTGTAAGTAAAGGGAGTGGTGAATCCGTAAAATTTAGAGAAGAACAATTGCCTTTTGATACCACATTAATTAAGGGCTCAAAAACGACCACACTCCCTAAGCAAATAGATCTGGATCAACTCGCATTAGAACCAGGAGATGAGCTTTATTTTTATGTAGAAGCATCAGATTATAAAGAGCCTACACCTAATATTTCACGTAGTGAAACCTACTTTGCTACGATAAAAGACACAGTGAGTTATGAATTTGGGGTAGAAGGGACGCTGGGCGTAGATCGTTTAGCTGATTATTTTAGAAGTCAGCGACAACTTATTATTGATACAGAGAAATTAATTCGTCAGCGAAAGACGCTACCCACAAAGGATTTTAAATTTAAAAGTAATGAACTGGGATATGATCAAAAATCCTTGCGCTTAAAATATGGCGCTTTTATGGGCGAAGAATCTGAAGAGATAACCACAGGAGGGCCTGTAGCGGGTGAAGTAATCGATGATCATGATGATCATGAAGAAGAAGAAGATCCCCTAGCCAAATATACGCACGATCACGATGGTGATAATGAGCATAATCTGGTAGACAATCAGGCCAAGAAAAAGGAAACCTCTAAAAATCCACTTCAAGAATTTATCCACGATCATGGAGATCCAGAAAGTGCAACTCTATTTGAAGAATCCCTAAAAGCAAAGCTATTAAAAGCATTAAGTGAAATGTGGGATGCAGAATTGCACTTGCGCTTATACGAACCTGAACAATCCTTACCCTATCAATATGAAGCCTTAAAATACATTCAGGAGATCAAAAATAGCGCCCGTATTTATGTGCATCGTATCGGTTTTGATCCCCCGCCTATTAAAGAAGATAAGCGCTTAAGCGGAAAACTAGATGAAGTATCCAGCTATCGTAAAAAGGAGACCATTACCGAAGAAGAACAAGTCCCTGCCATCAAAGCAATGATTGAACGATTAGAAACCATACTGCAAGATGAATCTGTACCTACCGAGCAGGATCTTACACTTTTTGAAGCTGCAGGTAACGAATTAGCTATAAAAGCCATTGAAACTCCTGGGAAGTATTTAATGACTCTTCAACAGTTACAGCGTATTGTTGACGGTAGCGATCGATCAAGGAATACATGTATTGAAGTACAACAAGGATTACGTTTAGCCGTACCTAAACCTGTTTCTAGCCCCTATAAATCAACGTCAAATTTAGATGCACTCAATCAATTATTATTAAAAGAACTGGAAGTTCATGAATAGAGAGTGGAGCTTTATGCACATCCAGTGGTTATGGCCTATACTCGGTATAGCAATCCTCCTTTGGGGTATTTTTATATGGAAAGAATGGTCGCAACCTGTAAAATCAAAACGATATATCAATGGTGGTGTTGCACTTGTTGCTATACTAAGTCTAGTATTGCTAGCTTTAAAGCCAGTCCTATTAATTGCCGATCATACGACTAAAATAGCACTGCTTACGCCAAACTATAAACCAGTACAATTGGATAGCCTACAGCAAATCTATAAGGGGATTTCTGTTCGGGAATATGTAGATACTAACAGCATACTCGCATCTCAGGAAATTCCTGAAACTCTATTTGTTCTAGGAGAAGGGATACGTGCTTTTGATCTGTGGCAATTGGATAAAGTGCCGACCGTATATCTTGGGGGTAACACCCCTAAGGGGATCACAAGATTAAAGTATCCTACACGATCAGTCGTTGGCGATTCATGGATCATGAAAGGGCAATATCAAGGAGCGCAACAAGGGCATTATTTAGTGCTTACGGATCCAGGCGGGAAAACGTTAGATTCTTTACAATTGAAGGCAGAAGATCGACAGCATTTTGAGCTAAAAACAGATCTGAAACTTAAAGGACGATTCTTATATGAACTTTTGGAAAAGGATTCCATAGGTCAAATGATAACAAAAGACCCTATCCCAATAAAAATAACGGATCGAACGCCTTTAAAAATTGCGATCATTAATGAATTCCCCACGTTTGAGACTAAATATGTAAAAAACTTCCTCGCAGAAAAAGGACATGAAGTTTTGATTCGCAGTCAGCTTACCACCGCTCGTTTTAAATATGAGTATTTCAATATGCAGGGGAGACCGGAGTTTCGTTTTACTAAAGATGCATTGGAGGATTTTGACCTCTTGATCATAGATGTGAATTCGTTACGTAGATTATCTCGTAGTCGTAGGGAAGCTCTGGAAGGTGTCATTCGCGAAAGCGGACTAGGCCTTTTTATACAGCCAGATGCGACAGTATATACAAAGAAAGTTCCTATCGCAAATTTTGATTTTTTAAAAAACAAACAAACTAATGTAACGATAGAAGACGGGGCTAAATCAAGCATTAATACCTACCCTTTTGTTTTTAAAAATGCTTTTTCAGTACTCCCAATGTATGAAGTAGATAGAGATATTGTAGCCGCTTATGAACGTAAGGGAGTAGGAAGGATTGGAACGA
Source organism: uncultured Flavobacteriaceae bacterium (assembly GCA_964351845.1). Taxonomy (GTDB): domain Bacteria; phylum Bacteroidota; class Bacteroidia; order Flavobacteriales; family Flavobacteriaceae; genus Dokdonia. The sequence continues at coordinate 26,972 of CAYGQJ010000038.1, forward strand.
GTGTATTTCAAAACACCTATGAGTTACTGCTAAATGGACAAACGCAGATGTATCAAGGAATATGGACTAAAATAGTGCAGAGCCTGAGTAAGAAACGCCCATTTAATGTCCTTTGGGAAACTCCAATGACTATTGCATATCCCGACGAACCTTTTGATTTTCGGTTACGCACTCCGTTTAGTAACCTTACGGTTATAGATAACACAGGGCTTACGATTCCTTTAAAGGGACATAAAGATATTACTGGTCTTTGGGAGGGGATAACCTATCCAAAAGAGATCGGATGGGAAACACTACGTTTGGAACAAGATACGATGACAACGTTGGATTATTATGTGGCTGATCCCCAGAAATGGGTGCCTATAAAAGCAACCCAGACCGCAACAATCAACCAGCGTTATTTTCAAGATCGAAAATGGACAAAAAACCAAGATAAGAAGACCCCACAACCCATCAATCCGTTATGGTTTTTTCTACTCTTTTTAGGAACTATAGGATGGTTATGGTTTGCGCCGAAATTGTAAATATGTAACTATTCGAGAATCCGTTGAAAAGTTGAGTCATGTAAAAACTCAAAATTCTTATTTTATCTTTTTAATTGGATCTTGATGCGTATTAAAAACTGAATATATAAATAGCTCCGTTTGTGTGTGTTCATAGATGATTACAAACGGAAAGCGTTTTAAAGCTAACTCTCTAAATACTGGTTTTCTTTTGATAGGAAATTGTGCATTCCCTTCTTTTAATGTTTGGAAATACCCATCTAGATAATTGAAAAATTCTTTTCCTAAGCCGAGTTGTTGAGATTCATACCAATCGATAGCTTCATATATTTCTTGTTGGGCTTCAGGTTCAATGGTGAGTAATAGCTTAGAAGCCATACTTTTCTTTTAATTCTTGTTTTACTTCGTCCCAAGATAATCCTTTATTTTCTCCAGCTAGCATTTTACGACGACGTTCTTCAACAATTTTATAATGTTCTTCAGAAATTAATGAAGGAGACTCTGTTGTATTTATGGCATCAAAAATTCCGTTCAATGCATTAAGCTTTGAATCGTCTTGAATAAATACATTAAACTGCTCGATGAGTTTATTTCTAAGTTCTATTGCTCCCATGAGTATTATATTACAACAAAAATATCACAAAAAGGAATGTTTTGTTACTTTTTTGTCACTTAAGTTTCTGTTGCTACTCTGCGATTGCGTGTTATATTTTAGTAACAACAAGTTACATTATGCGATTTCAATAGCTTCATACCTATCACAAATGGGATGTTTTAAGCTGCATATCGAGACAGAGCCAAAACTAACCTTGACATACTCAAAAAAGCTTCAAAACCTCTTTAAAGTTAACGTTTAGCAACTATTGATATAATTTATAACACCAATTCATGTCAGACAAGTAAATAAATCCATTTAATTCAAATTACACAGAAAATAAATCTATAAAAATTAAAATAATTGATTTTAACAGAAAATTTTTCATAAAAAGTTTGGAAACCTCACTTTTCTGTTGCAATATTTGCACTCACAAAGTTCAACAACGTATTGAAATGTTATCAAGAAAGGCTGAGGGAATGACCCTATGATGCCTTAGCAACCCTTTCACTTAGAAAGAAGGTGCTACATTCTACCCAAGAATCGCTCATTACCGAAACTTGAGGATAGATAACATCGAGCAAGCACACCAGTGCAGCTTATGTTTTTCTTATAATATTTTTCTTAATGAGACCCTTTTTTGAAAAGTTGCTACGCAGCACATTCAAAAAAGACCGTCGAATTAATCTCGCTGTATAGCGGGATCTAAAGTCTACATACTTTACGTAGTATAGATGTTCAACTTTTGTTTTTAATCCATTTACACGAGGTAAATGGGATATTATTAAACTCAAAAAAGAGAAAAATGAGTACACAAAAATTAGCAACCAAAGCGTTGCACGCAGGACACGATTACGCAGCAAACGGAGGGACCCGAGCGGTACCTATTTACCAAAGTACGGCCTATGTCTTTAGAGACGCAGACCACGCTGCAAATTTATTCAACCTTTCCGAGCCAGGTTTTATTTACACCCGTCTCAACAATCCTACCAATGACATTTTAGAAAAACGCCTTACTGAGATTGAAGGTGGCCTAGCAGCGGTTGTGACCGCATCGGGTACCGCGGCGATCAACACAGCGCTATTAACCTTGTTAAAGCAAGGTGATCATATTGTCGCATCTAGTAGTTTGTATGGAGGCACCTATAATTTATTGAACGTGACACTGCCTCGTTTTGGCATCACTACGACCTTTGTAGATCCATCAGACCCTGAAAACTTTGAGAAGGCGGCACAAGAAAACACCCGTGCTTTCTTTGTGGAGTCCTTAGGGAATCCAAAACTCGACGTATTGGATTTGAAAGGAATTTCCGCTTTCGCGAAAGCGCATAAAGTCCCCTTCATCGTAGATAATACGGTAGCGACACCTGCATTACTCAACCCCATCGAGTACGGTGCAGATATCGTGATTCACTCACTCACAAAATACATAAATGGGAACGGAACCTCTCTTGGAGGCGTGATCATAGACGCAGGGAAATTTGATTGGAGTAACGGAAAGTTTCCAGAATTTACAGAGCCTTCCGCAGGATACCACGGTCTGGTATATCATGATGTATTAGGCCCTGCAGCATTCATTGCCAAAGTTCGCATCGAAGGCTTACGTGATCATGGTGCGGCACTGAGTCCGTTTAATGCATTTCAGATTTTACAAGGATTAGAAACCTTAGACATCCGAGTGCAAAAACATTCTGAAAATGCATTAGCATTGGCCGAATGGTTACAAACGCGTGACGAAGTCGCATGGGTGAATTATCCAGGATTGGAAAGTAGTGCCTATAAACACCTTGCAGATGTATACCTCCCAAAAGGACAAAGTGGGATCGTCACTTTTGGTGTAAAAGGAGGTTTTGAAAGTGCCAAAACCATTGCCAATGAAACGCAATTATTCTCACTACTTGCCAATATAGGAGATAGTAAATCGCTTATTATTCATCCAGCCAGCACGACACACCAACAACTAAGTGTTGATGAGCAAGCAAGTACGGGGGTAACAAGTGATCTCATCCGACTCTCAGTAGGGCTAGAAGATATTGAAGACTTAAAAGAAGATCTTGTCGCTGCTTTTGCCAAAGTAGATAAGAAAGCATTCGTATAATGAATCTTAGTTAGTGAAAGTGGGGCTTCTTCTTAATAGAAGCTCCCACTTTATATACCATAAAAAAATGCTAGAAAGTCTTCTCATCCCTTCTTTTCAAACGTATACATGCTATGTCTGTGACCTTACGGTGACCTATCAATTATTTGGTCAGGCGTTGGGTAGCGCGCCCATAGTTTTGGTCAATCATGCACTTACCGGAAATTCTTCAGTCACTGGAGAGCATGGTTGGTGGAGTGATCTCATAGGAAAGAACAAAGCAATTGATACCGATTGTTACACGATTCTATCTGTAGATATTCCTGGCAATGGGTATGACGGAGAACCAGATCATCTCATTGCGGCCTATACCCAATTTCATAATCGAGATATTGCTCAGATTCAATCAAAGGTACTTGCTCATTTGGATATTGATTCTCTTTTTGCGGTCATTGGAGGTTCGTTAGGAGGCCAAATTGCTTGGGAACTTGCGGTGCTTCAGCCTACGCTTATTGAGCATTTAATCCCCGTTGCTACCGATTGGAAAGCCACCGATTGGGTGATTGCACAATGTAGTATCCAAGAGCAGATTTTAAAAAATTCTATACAACCGCTGCATGATGCACGGATGCATGCGATGACTTTTTACAGAACAGCAGCTTCCTTTACAGCAAAATTTAATCGTTCTATTCATCCAGAAAAAGGGATGTACAACGTCAAGAGTTGGTTGCTACATCACGGCAAACGTTTGGAAGAGCGTTTTGAATTAAGCACGTATAAACTCATGAATCATTTGCTAGGGTCTGCATCTATCACTGAGGGTAGGGAGGAGATTCAAGAACTTTTAAAGACGATCAAAAGCACGGTGCATTTGGTTGCCATAGATTCTGATGGTTTGTTTTATCCAGCACCTATTTATGATACACATAGGCTTCTTCAAGAAGCGGGTGTATCCAGTTATTATCACGAGATTCATTCCATTCACGGACACGATGCTTTTTTGATCGAGTATGAACAATTGAGTGCTATCGTTAAACCCATATTTCAAAATAAAATTCAAAATGAAGATTCTAAAATTTGGAGGAAAATCGCTCGCTAATGGAAAAGGAATCCAAACGGTAGTTGATATTATTGAAAAGAGAGCCAAAAGTGGTGAAGCCATTACCGTAGTGCTTTCTGCGAGAGGTGCTTCTACCAATGAGCTTGAAGAGATTCTAGTAAAAGCTTCTAGAAATGAAAGTTATAAAGCCCAATTAGAAACGTTTAAACGGTATCAGCTTTTAGCAGATACAACCCTAGACACAGAAGAAGAGTTTCATATACTAGATACCATTTTTGAAGGTGTTTCTTTATTGGGAGATTATAGCGAAAAAATTAAGGATAAGGTCTTGTCACAAGGCGAGTTATTAGCGGCACGATTAGTCACGCAACTCCTAAAAAATAAAGGGGTGAATGCACACTTTACAGATAGTAGGTCCTTAATCATTACAGATGATCAGTTTGGAAATGCACAACCTTTAGATCGCTTGTCAAAAGAAAATGTGCAACAGCATTTTAAAAAGTATAATGGAACGACAGTAAATATCGTTACAGGATTTATTGCTTCAAACATCCATCAGGAAACCACCACATTGGGAAGAAACGGTAGTAACTATACGGCATCTTTATTGGCGAACTTCCTGGATGCCGAAGAACTTGAAAATTTCACACATGTTGATGGGATTTATACAGCAAATCCAGATTTGGTACCTGATGCAAAAAAAATAAAAAAATTATCCTTTGCAGAAGCAAACGAACTAGCGCATTTTGGTGCGAATGTATTACACGCCAAAACCATTATTCCGCTTCTTGAAAAGAAAATCCCATTACGGATTCTCAATACGTTTGATTCAGAAAATGAAGGCACACTTATTACTTCGGAAGAAAGTGAAAATGGTATCAAAAAATTATCTGTACTAGAAAATGTGTCCCTCATTAGTTTGGAAGGAAGAGGGCTTTTAGGGCGCGTGGGAGTTGATGCCCGAATATTTCAAGCACTAGCACAAGCAGATATTAGCATCAGTATTATATCGCAAGGATCTTCAGAAAGAGGCATTGGATTTATCGTAGACCGTGAGAAAACAATAAAGGCAAAAAAGGTATTAGAAGAAGAATTCAAAACGGATATTTATAAAAAAGATGTAAATGCGATCACTGTAAAAAATGAAGTATCTGTCATTTCTATTATTGGACAAGATTTAAGCACATTCCATAAACCGTATAACCGACTCATTAAAAATCAAATTGTCCCGTTATTGCTCAATAATTCCACGACAGGGAAGAATGTAAGTTTAGTCGTTTATAAAAAGCAATTACACAAAGCACTTAATGTGATTCATGGGGAGATCTATGGAATTACAAAAAAAATCAACCTTGCTATATTTGGTCATGGACTCGTGGGAGGTACCTTGATCGATCAAATATTAACGTCAACAAAAGAGATTGTCAAAAGGAAAAATATCCAATTAAATATTTTCGCAATAGCGAATTCAAAAAAAATAGTATTTAAAAAAGACGGTATCAATGGTCAATGGGAAACCGCATTAAAAGAAGAAGGAATTCCCTATACTATAAATGATGTTATACGCTATGCAGATGAGTATCATCTAGAGAATCTGATCGCCATTGATAATACAGCGAGTAAAGAGTTTATTGCTAATTATACACATTTAATTACTCATGGATTTGATTTGGTGTCATCTAATAAAGTAGCAAATACGATGGACTATTCTTTTTATAAGTCCCTTAGAAATACGTTGGCAGATCATCAAAAACAATACTTTTATGAAACCAATGTAGGCGCTGGATTGCCATTAATAGAGACAATAAAACTATTACATCTTTCAGGGGAAAATATCACTAGAATTAAAGGCGTGTTTTCAGGGTCTTTAAGTTATTTATTCAATACATTTTCAAAGAAAGACATCCCATTTAGTGTCGTGTTACAAGAGGCAATGGATAGCGGATTTACAGAGCCTGATCCACGTGAAGATTTATGCGGAAATGATGTAGGAAGAAAATTATTGATCCTCGCGCGCGAATTAGATTTGAAAAATGAAATGGACGATATCAAGATTCATAATCTTATTCCTGAACATCTTAGAGAAGGAACAGCGCAAGAATTTATAGGAAGATTACAAGAATTTGATACGGTATTTGCCCAAATAAAGTCCTCTCAAAAAGAAGGGCATGTACTCCGTTATATTGGAGATTTACATGGAGACCTTTCTAAAGAAAAAGGAATTTTGGAGGTACAGTTGGTGTCTGTACCAGAAGATAGTTCGTTGGGTCAAGTCAAAGGATCTGACTCCATACTCGAAATTTATACAGCATCCTATGGAGATCACCCTATGGTTATTCAGGGCGCAGGCGCAGGTGCAAGCGTGACCGCTAGAGGTGTTTTTGGGGATATTTTAAAAGTAGCGCAATCCATTCATTAATTTTATAAATACCTAATGGCCTATACACATCCAGAAACACAAGCCATACGTACACAGCTAGCCCGTACACAATATCAGGAGCATTCGGTGCCTATGTATCTTACCTCTAGTTTTGTCTTTGATGACGCCGAAGAAATGAGAGCCTCTTTTGCCGAAGAAAAACAACGCAATATCTACAGTCGTTATAGCAATCCTAATTGTGCGGAGTTGGTAGAAAAAATGTGCTTGCTAGAAGGTGCTGAGACGGGAACGACCTTTGCGACAGGAATGAGTGCGATTTTTAGCACTTTTGCGGCATTACTCGATAGTGGAGATCATGTGCTTTCGGCACGCTCTATTTTTGGAAATACGCATAGCTTGTTCACAAACTATTTCCCAAAGTGGCATATCTCACATTCCTATTTTGATGTGAATGCACCAGAGGATATAGAAGGAATGATTCGGCCAGAAACAAAAATTTTATACGTAGAGTCCCCAACAAATCCTGCGACTGATATTGTAGATTTAGCATGGTTGGGTACGCTTTCGCGAAAGCATAACCTGATTTTTATTGTAGATAATTGTTTTGCAACCCCGTATTTGCAACAACCCATAAAGTGGGGCGCTGATATCGTGATACACTCGGCCACCAAATTATTAGATGGGCAAGGACGGGTCATGGGAGGGATTTCTGTAGGATCTGAAGAGTTGATAGATACCGTGTATCGATTTGCCAAAATCACAGGGCCAGCATTAGCTCCTTTTAATGCGTGGACGTTATCCAAAAGCCTTGAAACACTTGCCGTGAGATTGGAAAAGCATTGTGAAAATGCACTACAATTGGCACAGCAACTAGAAAAACACCCTAAAATACAACAAGTACGTTATCCCTTTTTAACATCACATCCGCAGTATAGATTGGCTAAAAAACAAATGAAATTAGGAGGCAATATTGTCACGATAGAGGTTACTGGTGGATTAGAAAGTGGGCGTGCATTTTTAGACGCCATTGAAATGTGTTCGTTAACCGCCAATCTAGGTGATACGCGAACGATTGTAAGTCATCCTGCAAGTACAACGCATGGGAAGTTACAACCTGAAGAACGTCAACAAGTAGGAATTACCGATGGTTTGATTCGTATCTCTGTAGGGCTTGAACATATTCAGGATATCATTCAAGATATTGAAAACGCACTAGCGGTTATATAGATTTTTAAGGACTATATAAAGTACAATATTGATATGGTAATCAATACGATGGAATAAATAATTTTAAATTTTTTGTCGGACATTAAAGTACCTTGGCGGGTGCCAAAATAATTGGCTATGAAATAACTGATAAATAGCGCGGCAACTAATTCCCAGTTAATATTATTCTCTACATTATACTTTAGATAGGCACCTAAACTTACTGGGGGTAATAATATGGCAAGGCTAATAGCTCTTGCATGGTCTTTATGTAATCGTAAGGGACCAATGAGTATAGGAACAAGTAATACACCGGCGCCTATACCAAACAAACCTCCTAAAATCCCAGTAATAGAACTTATAATGATGATCCATGCCAAAGAAACTTCTGTGGTCTTTATGGTGTTTGATTTTACTAGTCTCAACAAAGGAATGATTTGTAATAAGGCAATGAGTAATAAAAGGGAAGCGAAGAGCATTCTAATTTTAAATTCGCCAATAGCAAATGCTCCGATGGCTCCAAAATAGGAGCATATACAATAGGATATAACCCCTAAAACAATAGCTTTCCAATGTTTTATAACGAGTTCTTTGAGGGAAAGAATTCCTAGCAAGCTCATTGGCCCTAACATCATCGTAAGTACATTCCCTTGTGCAACGAGTTGTGGCATACTGCACACTAAAACTAGAAAGGCAACTAAGAAAGGGCCTCCTCCAATACCGGCAATACCCCCCACATAGCCTACTACGAAGCCTAGCATTATATATATGTAAATGTCGCACATCATATTGCGTGTAATTTATGGAATGATTAGAGACTTTTACATAATTCTTTGATGGATTTTTTCACATTAATACTATCAATGCCTTCTTTATCTATCATTTGTTTAATGTGCTCTAAACGTTTGTCTTGGGTAAAAAATTCTTTTGATAGATCATTTTCAGACAGGATTTTACCAATTTCTCTGATGCCCCCAATAATCTTTGCAATATTCTCAACAAGCTCTGATACTTGTATGGTGGTTCCTATTTTTTGATCTTCATAGGTTGAGAAAATCAACGCTTCATCATTATCCTTGATCATAATAACAATCCCGTATCCCCAAAGGGCAGCTCCTCTTGAATTCACAACTTTTAAGTTGTCATATTTTTTGAGATGTGCGTATAATTCAAAAAGCCATCTGATATAACTAGATTGATAATTATCAGGTAGTTTTTCAGGTCTAAAATTATACGTGCTATCAAATCGAGTTCCATATTGTTCATTAATAGAGGTCGCTGGTAAATCAATAATACGTTCAAAAACAGTATTATCATTACTCAAGAAATTATGTAGTGCTCTTGACCAAGCGGGTCCTAATTCTTTGTCAGATAGAAAACCACCAGATCCTACATAGGTAATATGTTTGGCCGTTTCAAAATATTTAATCCCTATGTTGGCAATATCCTTTGCCTTAATAGCTTGCCTTCCTTTGGCTTCATAATTTTGAACAATTTCGCCAAATTTAACATCAATATTCCCAGCCTCACTTTCAGAGATAAGTCTATTTTTTCTCTTAACGATCCGAGAAAATCCTAGTAGAAGCATTGCAATAACACTACTCGCAACAATACTGATAATAATGATGTATTTTTTAAGTTCACTTTCTTTGCGATTATAAAAAGCTTGATAGGCATCTTCCAGCGTGGTAGAAAGCCATTTGTCTCTCAATAAGTTGATTTGGTCATTATTCTCATTGATGAAATCATCAAATAAAGGTTTTAAATGTGGGCTAGAGGGACTGATGCCAATCACATAATTATCTGCAATTTTTGAACGTCTTGTCGGTAAATTTCCGCCAAAATAAAAATTGCCTTCATTTACATCATGTACAAGCCTGCTTACATCTCCAGCTGCTGCATCTATTATTTTGTTGTTTAAGGCTTCTATGAGTTCAGCGTGGTTTTTAAACCCAGAGATCACAATATTGTCTGGATACCGTTTTTCTAATATTTTTAATTGTTCTTCAGAAGTTGTGGACGTAACAGAGCCAATCCTTACTACTTGTGATGATAATGAGCGAATGTCTACTTTTTGATTATTAGTAATAATTCCAATAGCCTTATTCTGAAAATAAGGTCTAGAAAAAAGAACACCTGCCTTTGCTCTTTTAGAAGTCTCAGAAAATGTAAATAATAATGAATTTATACCGTCTCCATTTTTTATGGCATCAGATTTTTTATTCTGCTCAATAGGAATAATCTTTAATTCATAATCCTCACGCGTCTCAATATATGTTTTCAATAATTTAATTAATTCATATTCAAAAGCATCTATAAAATTGTATTCATACGTTTCAATTTTTTCTTCTACTTGTGAATTAGGAACTTCACTTTTTACCCCCAATCTAATAATCGTAATTGAATCTTGAGCAAGACTTGTCATAGTGACTACAATACATAAAAAGAATAATAGAAGGTAGCGTACGTTACTTTTTTTGTATTTCTTTTTCATCTTTGGTCAGCGTTTTAATATCTATGTTGAATTTTTCTAAGTACGTTTGATAGTGCTCTCCACCCTCAAGTAATAATTCTACAGAGGTATAAAAGAGTTCTGTAAAGGAGAGAATACAGAATATAGCATTAACTTCCCCTTCTTCCTCCTCCACGCGTATGCCGGGCATATTTGTATTAGGCTTGTCACTAAGAATATAATGTGTTGTAGCTTGCGATACTCCATATCCAGAAGTATATGATTCTTCAAGTATAATGTAAGCTGAATCATTATAGTTACCTGTCTTTAGTATTTGTCCTTTGGTAAATGTAGTATAAGTGCGATCTGCTTTTTCTCGTTTGATGTTTGCTTGAAGGCGATCAAAAATATTTTGTTGTAGATTGGTGATTTGAGAAGCAATACAGACAAGCTTACCATCACGATGTTTAAATTGATACTCCCATCCTGAGGGTTTTAAGGAAATATGCATTTTCCTCTTTTTGAAAAATACAAAAGCGCCAATTCTAGCATTACACCAATTATAAAAGTTGCCTATTACACCTTTGTTGTTTCTTAAATAATCAATAGAATTATAGTAAATAGGATCAAAAAAATGTTTGCCCATGAGGGCAATAATAGCCGTGACTATAGCCCCCCAAAAAAATTGTGGAATAGCAGAAAAACTAAATAAAAACATCCCCTTACTTGAAATTAAGATACTAATATACTTAAAAGAAAATAACTAATATTTTGTTTTTCAATATATTGTAAATTAATGTGGAAATGGGCATAAAATAGGATGTAGTTAAAAATGACAGCCATTATATGCATAGTCAGATCATCAATTAATACATTTTATTAGTGAAACGCTGTTTTGCAGAGTCTGAAAGACGCATTCAAAACAGTTGGTTGAACTAATATCGCTGAAAAGCGGGATCTATGGTTTAATACCTCGATCCTTGGGTCAATTTTCAGGATCTAGAGCTTGCCTTGGGGTTTGCTGTCATTTATTACCTATTATTTCATAGTTATTTTTAAGTATACGTATTTATTGTTTAGTGCTATAAAACTGTAATTAAGATAAATCACAGAAAATTTTTCTATGATTATGAATTTATTCAATTTATACGGAAAATTTATCTAGTAAAGATTGTATAATCGCTTTTATATCGCAATATTTGTAATCATAAAAGTTCAGTATACATTGAAAAGTTATCAAGAAAGGTGGAGGGATTAGACCCTGTGAAACCTTAGCAACCCTTTCCCTTGAAAGAAGGTGCTACATTCTATCCCTAAGCAGGAATAGATAACACACATATAGGTTCACAGCCTATCCATATTCTTGATACATATATTTTAGTTGTAAATCCCAAAAGGGGCGTATCGCTATTTTTCTTTTCAACACGTGTTGCACTTAACGATTGATCAGAAACCAAAAATGAATACACTACATACAGCTCTTAAAGAACGTATCCTTGTCCTAGATGGCGCTATGGGAACCATGCTTCAAGCGTATAAATTTACCGAAGAAGACTTCCGTGGGGAGCAGTTTAAAGACTTTCATCTTTCTGTAAAAGGAAACAATGATATGCTCTCCCTTACCCAACCTGAGGCGATTGCTGAGGTACACCGCAAATATTTTGCTGCAGGCGCAGATATCGTAGAGACCAATACGTTTTCTGGAACCACCATTGCGATGGCAGATTATGAAATGGAAGACTATGTGTATGATTTGAATTACGCTTCCGCGAAAATCGCCAAAGAAGTCGCACAGTCCTTCACCGAAAAAGAACCACACAAACCGCGTTTTGTCGCAGGCAGTATTGGGCCCACCAATAAAACAGCAAGTATGTCTCCAGACGTCAATGACCCAGGATACAGAGCCGTGAGTTTTGACGAATTGCGGGTGGCATACAAACAACAAGTAGAAGCGCTTATGGATGGAGGCGTAGATATTCTGCTCGTCGAAACCGTATTTGATACCCTAAATGCAAAAGCTTGCCTTTTCGCCATCGAAGAAGTAAAAGAAGAACGCAATTCTGATATTCCTGTTATGGTGAGCGGTACCATTACCGATGCCTCCGGACGCACACTTTCAGGACAAACGGCAGAAGCTTTTTTGATTTCTATTTCTCATATTCCCTTGCTATCGGTTGGCTTTAATTGTGCACTAGGTGCGAGCCAACTCCAACCTCATTTGGAAGCGATTGCAAATAAAACTCCTTACGGAATTTCAGCCCACCCCAATGCAGGCTTACCGAATGCTTTTGGAGAATATGACGAAACCCCAGATCAAATGGCCGCCCAAATTAAAAATTATATAGATAAGAACCTTGTCAATATCATAGGTGGTTGTTGTGGCACAACGCCAGATCATATCAAAGCCATTGCAAAAATAGCCGAAGGCGTAACCCCAAGACCCATCACCTTATAATGAGCAGTACCCCTAAATACATGCAACTCTCAGGTTTGGAACCTTTGATCATTACCCCAGAAAGTAATTTCATTAATGTAGGTGAACGCACCAATGTAGCAGGCTCTAAGAAGTTTTTGCGACTCATTAAAGAAGGCGATTTTGATGAAGCGCTATCTGTGGCGCGTGACCAAGTAGAAAATGGTGCGCAAATCATCGATATTAACATGGATGATGGATTGATCGATGGGAAAGAAGCCATGGTCAAGTTTCTAAATCTTGTGATCGCCGAACCAGATATTTCCCGCGTGCCTATTATGATTGATAGCTCCAAATGGGACATTATAGAAGCAGGTCTTCAGGTAGTGCAAGGAAAATGTGTCGTTAACTCCATCAGTCTTAAAGAAGGCGAGGCACAATTCAAACAACAAGCAAAGCGTATTAAAAGATATGGAGCGGCTGTGATCGTGATGGCTTTTGATGAGGTTGGACAAGCCGACACCTACGAGCGCCGTATAGAAATTGCCAAACGATCGTATGATATATTAGTCAACGAAGTCAATTTTGCGCCCGAAGATATCATTTTTGACCTTAATATTTTCCCAGTGGCTACGGGGATGGATGAGCACAAACGTAATGCTATCGATTTTATAGAAGGCACCCGATGGGTGCGACAAAATTTACCGCATTGTAGTGTGAGTGGAGGGGTGAGTAATGTTTCTTTTAGCTTTCGCGGAAATAATGCCGTGCGTGAAGCCATGCACTCCGTGTTTTTATACCATGCCATTAAAGCAGGTATGAATATGGGAATTGTTAACCCCGCCATGCTGGAGGTGTATGACGATATTCCAAAAGAGTTGCTGGAGCGTGTCGAAGATGTAATTCTCAACCGAAGAGATGATGCCACCGAACGCTTGCTAGATTTTGCCGAAACCGTAGGTCAAAAAGCAGTCACTGAAAAAGAAGCCGAGGCTTGGCGCGAAGAAGACGTTCAAAGCCGTATCACAAGAGCACTCGTTAAAGGAATTGATAAATATATCGTAGAAGATGTAGAAGAAGCCCGTGTGTCAGTAGCAGCACCGATTCAAGTAATCGAAGGACACTTAATGACAGGGATGAACGTGGTAGGCGACCTTTTTGGAAGCGGAAAAATGTTCTTGCCGCAAGTGGTCAAAAGCGCACGCGTCATGAAAAAAGCAGTGGCGTACTTACTTCCATACATTGAAGAAGCTAAAAGAGCCCCCCGACCCCCAAAGGGGGAGTTGCAAGCCTGGCAAACGGCAAATCCTGTTTTATATAGTTTACTTAAGAATCACGCAAAAAAAATGCGGAATGAGCCTACGGAGGCAGGAGTGATGCTATGGAATGCCCTGTCTGATAAAAATTTAAAAGGATTTAAATTCAGAAGGCAGCATATTATAGGGCAATTTATTGCAGATTTTGTCTGTCTTAAAAAGAATTTAATTGTCGAAGTTGATGGATCCATTCATCAATTACCTGAAAATCAAATGAGCGATCAAGAGCGAACGGACTGGTTAGAAGATAAAGGTTTTAGAGTCATTCGTTTTACAAATCGTCAAGTATTACACGAGATAGATGTTGTTCTGGAAGAGATTCTAGAAGCGCTTGAGTCAGAAACTCCCCCTTCGGGGGTTGGGGGGCATGGCAAGGTATTGATGGCAACCGTTAAGGGAGACGTTCATGACATCGGAAAAAACATTGTTTCGGTGGTGTTAGCCTGTAATAATTATGAAATTATTGACTTAGGGGTCATGGTGCCGCCAGAAAAAATAATTGCATCGGCTATTGAGAATCAAGTGGATATTATTGGCCTGAGCGGATTAATCACGCCTTCTCTAGATGAGATGGTCTATCTGGCCAAAGAACTCCAACGTCAGGATATTAAAATCCCTATTTTGATAGGAGGTGCTACAACCAGTAAAGCCCATACCGCCGTAAAAATTGACCCACAGTATGAGAATGCAGTCGTGCATGTAAATGATGCTTCTCGTGCGGTGACTGTGGTAGGGAATTTATTGCAAAAAGACACCAAAGGAGCCTTTAAAAGTGATTTAAAAGAGGAATATACACGCTTTCGCGAAAGCTTTAACTCACGTCAACGCATCAAAGAATATTTGACAATTGAAAAAGCACGTGCCAATAAATTGACAATTGATTGGAAGCCTGAAGATATTTGTAAGCCGAAAGCATTAGGAATTCAGGTGATAGAAGATTTTAATCTTAAAAAGTTAGAAGATTACATTGATTGGAGTCCGTTTTTTAGAAGTTGGGATTTGCACGGAAGGTATCCAAACATCCTAACCGATGCTGTGGTTGGAAAACAAGCCACCGAACTTTTTGAAGATGCACAAGACATGCTTCAGCAGATTTTCAACGAAAAATGGCTCACTGCCAAAGCTACATTTGGACTCTTTGAAGCAAACACCATCAATGATGATGATATTCTTGTCCGTTCGAGCGCAGTCGAGAACCTAAAACAAGAAAGCACTACAAATTGTCACCCTGAGCCTGTCGAAGGGCACGTTAAGAGGAAAGAGGGGATTGTCTTCAGAACCCTCCGTCAGCAATCCAAAAAAGCGCAAGGAAAACCCAATGTGGCGTTAGCTGATTTTATCGCTCCAAAAGAAAGCGGATTACAAGATTATATGGGAGCGTTTTGTGTGACTACCGGTTTTGGAACCGCAGAAAAAGCAAAGCAATTTGAAGAAGCTCTTGACGATTATAATGCGATTATGATCAAAGCACTCGCAGATCGTCTTGCGGAGGCTTTTGCAGAATTCTTGCATAAAGAAGTCCGCACAAAGTATTGGGGATATGCGAGTCAAGAAGACTTAGATAATGCAGATTTAATCAAAGAAAAATATAGGGGAATCCGCCCAGCACCAGGATATCCTGCCTGTCCAGATCATTTGGAGAAAGAGACCATTTGGGAACTGCTAGGCGTAAAAGAAGCTATTGGGGTTGAACTTACAGAGAGTTTGGCGATGTGGCCAGCGGCGAGTGTGAGCGGGTATTATTTTGCACATCCAGAAGCGAGGTATTTTGGATTGGGAAAAATAAAAGAAGATCAAGTGCACGATTTTGCAGAACGGAAAGGGATCGCTTTCGCGAAAGCGGAAAAGTGGTTAGCACCCAATATCGCTGACTCATAAATAACATCGTCTTCTCGAGCGCAGTCGAGAGATTCGAAAGACAAAGTTCTCGACTGCGCTCGAACAGACAAATACTATCAATTATGTTTTAGTTATAGTTGGTATAACATTGAATCCTACTAAAAATGTCACACTGAGCTTGTCGAAGTGTGGCTATGAACAATAAGTAGGAATAAATGCTTTTGCGATTGTCATAAGCAATAAGATTTCCGCCTCCGCGGAAATGAAAATGAAATTATTTTATGAAAGTAAGAGACCATTTATCAAAAGCTATAGAAGCAAAGAAAACGGAGTTTA
>CAYGQJ010000039.1:0-8624 GCA_964351845.1 uncultured Flavobacteriaceae bacterium
GCAAAATTGTACCGAAGTCACCATTCATTGACTCGATTTCCATCCAATTTAATAAATATAAATAGCAAAATAGTAAACCCCCAAAAGCCGGAACCGCCGTAGCTGAAAAAGGGGAGTGGTATTCCTATGGTGGGAAGTAGCCCTGTAACCATGCCTACATTTACCGTAAAGTGTATAAAAATAATACCCGCAACACTATAGCCATAAATACGACTAAATTCGTTTTTCTGCTTTTCAGATAGCTGAATGACTCTCAGAATAAGGAGTACAAAAAGAACCACAACCAAAGTACTGCCTACAAATCCCCACTCTTCACCAACGGCACTAAAAATATAATCAGTGTCTTGTGCCGGCACAAATTTACCTGTGGTTTGCGTCCCTTTTAAGAAGCCTTGACCTGTCCATCCTCCATTACCAATAGCAATTTCACTTTGGCGCGTGTTATAGCCTATACTTTGGGTATCTGCTTCTATTCCTAAAACAATATTAAAACGATCCCTGTGGCGTTGTTGAAATACATTTTCAAAGATGTAATTTACCGAAAAAGAGAATAAAGTACAGGCTATAATAATACCCGTATACAGTAATTTTGAAGGTCGTTTTTTTCTATTTTTCAGAAAAAGTAATACGGCAATGGCTGCCACTCCGAGCGCAATATATAAAGGTCCAAACAAAAGAGTGAGCACAAATAATGTAACTGCGGAAGCTCCAAAAATGAGATACACGGCAGCGATTCCTTCTCTATATAAAGGGAAAAAGAATGCTGCATAGACAAGCGCACTCCCTGGATCTGGTTGTGGGATAATCACAAGTGCAGGAATCGCAATAATAAGAAAAGCTCTGAGTTGATCCCGTAAGGTCTTTATGTTCGTCTGGATGTCACTAAGGTACTTAGCGAGGGCAAGGGCTGTGGCTACTTTGGCAAACTCACTGGGTTGCAGTGTAAAAGAGCCAAAAGCAAACCAGCTCGTAGCGCCATTTATATTCTTGCCTAGCGGAAATAAAAGGATCAGAGATACAATAGCAACGACATAAATTAAACTTGAAAAACGCTCAAAAAATTTACTGTCTAGAAATAAAATAAAGGTAATGATCACAAACCCTAAACCAATCCAAATTAATTGCTTGAAATGAAGGTTTTCTAAACTAAAAAAGTTCGTTACTTGTGGATTATAAGATGCCGAATATATACTTAACCATCCTATGCTAATTAAGGCTACATATAATACAATAAGAACCCAATCAAAACTACCTATACTTCGAGATCCAGTACTCATCGTTATTGATTTTCTTCAGCCAAAAATTTAGCACTTATTTTTTTTCCATCATTAATTGGGAAAGGTCTGCCCAATAATGGTTTTTCGTATTCCTCCTCAAGACTATGGGTAAGGACCCAATTTTCTAGGTCCTTCCGAGTCACTTCTCCTTTGATGTATTTTTCAATCATAATAGAGGCAATACGACCTCCAAAACGGGAGCCCCAATAGCCATTTTCAACAAAAACAGCGATGGCTATTTTAGGATCGTCTTTAGGAGCAAAAGCAATAAATACAGAGTGGTCTGTAAGATCTACCGTTCTTCCGTCAATTTTCATTTTGTTTTCGGCGGTACCTGTTTTGCCACAGATCTCTATTCCAGGTACTTTTAGAAAATTGGCAGTTCCTGCACTGTAATTGTATACATTATTAAGACCTTCTATTACAGGTTCAAAATGTTTTGGGTCAATGGTAGTGACTTGTTTCTCTCTATATATTGAAGGAATGGTATCTACGCCTCCTATATTTTTTATGATATGAGGTTTGTAGTACCACCCTCTATTGGCAATAGCAGCTGTAAAGTTGACCATTTGCATGGGGGTCATTAATATTTCCCCTTGACCTATCGCATTTGAAATGGTTGCTGTAGTCCCCCAGCGGTAGGTAGGATAATTATATATTTTATTGTAGCGGCTTGCACTAGGAATCAATCCCCTTCTTCCCGTTGGAAGGTCATATCCCATAAAGTTGCCAAGTCCAAAACTTTCAAGATGAGCTCTCCATTTTTCAATTCCTTCTTGCGGAGTGTTGTATTTATCAATTGTGCTTCGGTATGCTGAGGCAAAATAGCTGTTACAAGAATAAGCAATACCATCTACAAGTTGGACAGGGCTTTTATGATGGTGACATCCTAATGGTTTCTTTCCTCCATAATAATACTTACCGTTACAATACACTTTATTTTCTGTAGTGATAACGCCTTCTTGTAACGCGATAAGGGAGGTCAGTGCTTTAAATGGAGACCCTGGTGGGTATTCTCCACTAAGTACCCTATCAAATAATGGCTTTGCAATACTATCTGCGTCTAACTTAGTGTAGTTTTTAGAACGCTCTCTCCCTACCAATAAAGCAGGGTCGTAGTTGGGCGCTGCTACGAGTGCTAGAATTTCTCCTGTTGCAGGCTCTATGGCGACAATCCCACCTCGTTTATTGGTCATAAGCGCTTCTCCGTATTTCTGAAGCTCTGCATCTATGGTTAATTGAATGTTACGTCCAGCCACCGGAAGTGTGTCTAGCGCACCGTCTTTATATGAAGCAATGACTCTGTTAAATCGGTCTTTCTGAAATCTTTTAACGCCTTTTACACCTCGTAATACTTCTTCATATTGTTGTTCAACCCCTTGTCTGCCTATTAAATCTCCCGAGTGATAATAAGGGTCTCTTTTAATCATGCGTTGGTTGACTTCTTGTATATATCCCAAAAAATTAGCTCCGAAATCTATTTGATAATCTCGCAAAGAACGTTTCTGAATATAAAACCCTTCATACTTATGCATCTGTTCGCCAAGATATGCATACTCATCAGTAGACATGGTAGGAACAATAACTGAAGGAAGCCTTGGAGAATATCTAATCGCTCGATGGAGTTCTTTGAGTAGCCCTTCCTTTTCAATACCTAGTAATTTGCAGAGCCCTAAGGTGTCAAATGGTTTTACATCTTTAGGAATGACCATAAGGTCATAAGATGACTGATTTGAAACCATTAACTTATTATTGCGATCATAAATATGACCACGTTGTGGATAATCATATACCGCTTTTATCGCGTTGTTTTCTGATTTGATAGTAGCAGATGTATCATAAATCTGTAAATAGAAAAGCCTTCCCATAAATAATAGGCCGGTGCTAAGTACAATAGAAAGAAGTAATAATTTTCTCATTCTTTACGACTACTAAAAAGGATATTAAATAAGAGACACAGAAAACTGGTGAATATACCTGTAAACAACGTTTTTTTTAGGATGTAAAGTATATTCGAAGTGTTAAAAACCTCCAAAGAAAAGAGCACTAAATGATGTATAAATACAAGACTCGAAATGTATACGATTCGTTCATATAAAGAAACATTTGGAAGCTTGATCGCATTGTACTCATAACTCACACCAAAAGTAAGTCTAAGAGCAATAGGCCTAAAGTACGCGATAAAAACGCAAGCTGCTGCATGTATGCCTCCGCTGTTTCCAAACATATCTAACGTAAGCCCCGTTAAAAAAGCAATACACAGATACAGAGAACGATTGGCATTAAAAGGAAATACAAGAACAAATAAAACATAAGGATACGGATTGAGGTATCCCAAGAAATCTATATTATTAAACACAAAGATTTGTGCCAATAGTAAAGCGATAAAACGGATGCTATTTGTGAGAAAGCTATTCTTCATCAGTATCCCCGTTTTTTAATGCTTTGATCTCTTTAATATCTCTATTTTCTATGACGTATACATGGCCCAAGTTGGTCATATCATTAAAAAGGCGGACAGATAATTCATAAAAGTTTTTACTATTATCTAGTTTGAAATTTTCGATCGTTCCGATGGGAATCCCTTTCGGGAAAATAGCCGATTTCCCACTTGTTTCTATCGTATCTCCCACTTTTACAGGGGCTTGTTCTTGCATGTCAATAACCGTCACTAGATTTGGATCTTCTCCTCGCCACTCTAATGTACCTTGATGGTCTGAGGTGCGTAAGGTGACATTGGTTTTAAAGTTGGTGTTCAGAATAGAGAGTACCGTGCTATATTTTGTTGATGTTTTTTCAATAAACCCTACAATTCCTTGACTCGTAATAACCCCCATTTCAGGCGTAATACTATCGCGACGCCCTACTTTTAATAGGATAATATTATCGGTTTTGGAGTATGAATTTTCTAGTACTTTCGCAGGAGTGTACTTAAATTGACTCTCTGTAGAGGTATATAGTGCCAAAGAATCAACCGATGCTGTAAGTAAACGAAGCTTGGATTCATTTTCGCGCAAGCGGGCATTTTCTTCTAATAACTGTTGGTTATAGGTTTTAAGGTGAAAATAATCTTGGACACTACTTAAAGATTCATAAACACCTCCAGAGAGAAAATTTGCCGAATTGATGAATTTACTCTTATGATAGGAGTGCGATTGAATCGTAAATACAAGCGATAAAAAAAATAAAAAGGCAAACAGTAGGAAGTTCTTATTCCTTATCAAAAAATTGATGATCTGCTGCATGGGTCAACGACTGATTATTTGATGAGTACGCTTTTGTATTTTGGGATGTTTTTGAGACAAATCCCTGTGCCTCGTACCACGGCTCTCAAAGGATCTTCTGCAATATATACAGGAAGGTCTGTTTTTTGAGATAAGCGTTTGTCAAGGCCTCTAAGCATAGATCCTCCACCAGCAAGATAAATACCCGTGTTGTAAATATCAGCAGCGAGTTCTGGAGGGGTCTGTGATAAGGTTTCCATCACAGCATCTTCAATACGTAAGATAGATTTATCTAAAGCTTTTGCAATTTCTCTATAGGAGATCTGTACTTGTTTTGGTTTTCCAGTAAGGAGATCACGTCCTTGTACACTCATTTCCTCTGGCGGTACTTCCAAATCTTCAGTAGCCGCTCCTATTTGAATTTTTATTCTTTCTGCACTGCGTTCTCCCACATAAAGGTTGTGTTGTGTACGCATATAATACACAATATCATTAGTGAATACATCTCCTGCAATCTTGACAGATTTATCACATACAATACCTCCTAAAGCAATCACGGCAATCTCGGTGGTTCCCCCTCCGATATCGACAATCATATTCCCTTTAGGTTGCATAATATCAACCCCAATACCAATAGCAGCTGCCATAGGCTCGTGAATTAAGTAGACTTCTTTCCCATTTACACGCTCTGCACTTTCTTTTACCGCACGCATCTCTACTTCAGTAATTCCAGAAGGAATACAGATGACCATACGCAAGGCTGGTGGAAATAATTTTTTCTTGAGTGCAGGGATTTCTTTGATGAACATACTGATCATTTGCTCACTTGCATCAAAATCTGCAATCACCCCATCCTTAAGTGGACGAATGGTTTTTATGTTTTCATGCGTCTTTCCTTGCATTTGTGCCGCTTCTTTTCCGACGGCAATTATTTTTTTTGTCGTGCGATCACGGGCAACAATAGAGGGACTGTCTACCACCACTTTTCCGTTGTGTATAATCAGTGTATTTGCAGTGCCAAGGTCAATGGCAATGTCTTCTGTAAGGAAATCAAAAAATCCCATAGGGCGAGATAGGGTATTAAATTTTAAATTGGTTTGTCGTATTCTCTAAATGTACAAATAATATTATGTTTTTATACGCTTTCGCGAAAGCGTATAATCGCCTAAACAATTAATGTTTAAAATGACGTATGCCTGTCATCACCATAGATACCTTATGTGCGTTGCAATAATCTATCGTAAGTTGATCTTTTATAGACCCTCCTGGTTGAATAACCGCTGTAATTCCTGCCTTGTCTGCAATCTCTACACAGTCCGGAAACGGGAAGAAAGCATCACTTGCCATCACCGCTCCTTTCAGGTCAAAATTAAAAGAGGTGGCTTTTTCAATCGCTTGACGTAAGGCATCTACTCTTGAGGTCTGACCCGTACCACTTGCACAAAGTTGTTTGTTTTTGCAAAGTACAATGGTGTTAGACTTTGTATGCTTGCATATTTTTGAAGCAAATAGTAAGTCTTCTAACTCACTATCTGTTGGTTTAGTATCTGTTGCGTGTGTTAAATTTTCTCTTGAGTCGGTTTGTGCATCTCTATCTTGAACAAGGGTTCCATTCAGACAGGTGCGCATCATGGTTTGTGGTAACGTAGCTTCTTTCTGAATAAGGATAATTCTGTTTTTCTTTCCTTTTAAAACAGCCAACGCATCGTCATCATAAGAAGGAGCAATAACGACTTCACAAAATAGTTTGTGTATTTCTTCGGCAGTGGCTTTGTCTATCGTATTATTTGCGATCAGTACACCTCCAAAAGCACTCGTAGGGTCGCCGGCAAGGGCATCTACATACGCTGTGTGCATTGTGTCACGTTGCGCAAAACCACAGGCATTATTATGTTTTAAAATAGCAAATGTAGGCGCTTCTCCTGTAAACTCATTCATTAAGTTCACCGCTGCATCTACGTCTAATAAGTTGTTGTAGGAAAGCTCTTTTCCGTGAAGTTTATCAAACATTGCATCAAAATCTCCAAAGAAGAATCCGCGTTGGTGAGGATTTTCTCCATAACGAAGTACTTTTCCTTTGTGCTCACTTACTTTTAAAGCTGGAATCTCATGATCTGCATTAAAGTAATTAAAGATGGCTGTATCGTAATGAGAAGAAACACCAAAAGACTTTGCCGCAAATCGCTTGCGATCTGCCAGCGTTGTGGTTCCTTCACCATCTGTCATGAGTTGTAATACGTCTGCATAATCATCTACAGAAGAAACACAAAGGGTGTCTTTAAAGTTTTTGGCAGCAGCACGGATTAAAGAAATCCCTCCGATGTCAATCTTTTCTATAATATCTTGTTCTGACGCTCCTGAAGCGACTGTTTTTTCAAATGGATATAAATCTACAATCACAATATCTAATTGTGGAATCTCGTATTCTTTCATCTCAGCAACGTCACCTTCGTGATCTTGTCTGTTAAGAATACCTCCAAATACTTTAGGGTGTAATGTTTTGACACGACCTCCTAAGATAGAAGGGTAGGATGTAATATCTTCAACAGGGACGACAGGGATTCCTAGATCGTTAATGAATTTTTGAGTGCCTCCAGTAGAATATAGCGTAACTCCTAAGTCGTGAAGCTTTTGAACTAAGGGTGCAAGGCCTTCTTTACTAAAAACAGAAACTAACGCGGAACTCGCTTTTTTTACGTCGCTCATTATAGAAATTTTATGTGATTTTGGATATGGGGCAAAAATAGCGATTTAACCGTTTATAGAAGGGGGTTTGATTGTATAAATTTGGCACTTTTGTAACATATTTTAAGGATAGACGTCTTATCTTTAAATTTTCCAAAATATATCGATGTTTATTTACTTACGCGTACTTAAAGAAAGCTTTCGTTTTGCTACAAATGCATTACGAAATAATAAGCTCCGAACTTTTCTTTCTCTTATGGGAGTAACGGTAGGTATTTTTTCAATTATTGGCGTACTCGCTGCAGTTGATTCTCTAGAGAAAAAAATAAAAGGAAGTCTTTCTTCTTTAGATCAAAGTACGGTCATATTATCTCATTTTTCTTTTGGTCCTACTGAGGTGCCTAGATGGAAAAGAGAGCAGTTTCCACTAGTTTCTTATGATGAGTTTCAGTATTTAAGCCGAACATTGTCAGAAACCAAAGCAATGGCTTACTTAGTAAATGTTCCTACGCAAGTCATTAAATACGGAGATGAAACCCTAGAAAATGTCCAGCCTGTCTCAACAACACATGGCTATTATGATGTTGAATCATTACAATTTCAAGAAGGAAGGTTTTTTAATGAGTCAGAATCTATAACAGGATCAAATGTGATTGTCTTAGGGGATGAGGTGAAAAATCAGCTTTTTGGAAAAGATGGAAATGCAATAGGAAAAAAAATACGCGCCTTTAGCCGTAAACTAACGGTTATAGGGGTACTGGAAAAAGAAGGTGTTGGAATCTTTGGAGATTCTAAAGATGAAATAGTCATCGTTCCCGTGAACTTAACAAGAAAAATATACGGGGAAACCAAATCGGGATTCCCAAGAATCGCTATTCTTCCTGAGTCAAATATTGACAATGCAGGATATCTGGCTGCTCTAGATCAAAAATTACGAAATAAAAGAGGTCTGAAAACTGGGGAAGTAAGTACATTTTTTGCAAATCAGTTTAAAGGATTAACCGATGTGATTGATGGAATTATTGGTTTCCTAAAAGGAGTAGGATGGGGAATAGGAGCATTTTCCTTACTCGTAGGTGGTTTCGGAATTGCAAATATTATGTTTGTGAGCGTTAAAGAGCGTACCAATCTTATTGGAATTCAAAAGGCATTGGGTGCTAAGCGCCGTTTTATATTATTTCAGTTCCTATTTGAATCTATATTACTCTCTATTTTTGGAGGACTTATAGGGATGTTTTTAGTATGGCTTATCGCTGTTGGTTTAAATGTATCTGAAGTTGCAGGAGATTTTGAATTTATACTCTCACCAGCCAATGTTATCCTTGGACTTTCGGTGACTTTCTCGATAGGGATAATAGCGGGTATTATCCCTGCAATAAGTGCCTCACGATTAGATCCTGTTGAAGCTATACGCACAGGAATGTAATAGAATTCTTCT
>CAYGQJ010000039.1:8724-40067 GCA_964351845.1 uncultured Flavobacteriaceae bacterium
TGTTCATTTACCCATTCTAAAAAACGCTCGTCCTCTTCTGTAAAAGGGTCTATGGCATCAGAATCAATATCAATCTGTCCTATATTTTTACCATCTTTAAAGAGCGGAACTACAATTTCACTTTTTACAGAAATGCTACATGCAATGTAATTGTCTTGTGCGGCGACATCGGGCACAACAAAGTTTTCATTAGATACTGCTACTTGACCACAGATTCCCTTTCCGAAAGGAATCACAGTATGATCTGTAGGTTTCCCTACATACGTTTCTAGATGTAATGTTTGTGTATCGTGATTTGCAAAATAAAACCCGACCCAATTATAATAAGGGATTGCGGTGCGTAACGCTTCACAAATCTCAGTTAATCTATCTTTTGTTGGTAGTGTTGTTTTTGATACAATAACACTAACTTCTTTTTTTAAATCTTCAAAAGCCATTTTTAATGTATTTTTGGGGTATAAACCTCAGTGAGTTGTTCAAATTAATTAGCAAATATAAGTCGGTACTACGTTTTATCCTTACGTTTGTGGGAAGTTATTTTATACTCGTTTTAGTCTATAACCTATATCTTACCTACGGCGCGAGTGATACTTATTATCCCGATATTATTACACATACTGTTGCACAACAGAGTGAGTCTGTCATCAATGCACTAGGATATGATATTAAGGTAGAGCCTAGTAGGGTAGTGCCAGCCATGAATTTAGTGATGGATAATAAGGTGTTGGCGTATGTCGTAGAAGGATGTAATGCTGTCAGTGTGATGCTTCTCTTTATCTCTTTTATGCTTGCTTTTTTTGACGGTTGGAAGCGAACGTTATTATTCATTTTTGGAGGTGTTGTCCTTATTTATGGAATGAATATCATACGTATAGCGCTACTTACTATAGGAATTTATGAATACCCTGCATATACAGAACTGCTCCACGGAACAATTTTCCCCGCAGTGATCTATGGTACAGTATTTTTACTTTGGTTAGGGTGGATTCGGTCATATAAAAAACAGCCTACCCAATGAAAGTCGTGATACGTGTGATCGTTGTTTTTTTATGTTTTTTGGGATTTGCTTTTATACGCTTTCGCGAAAGCGAACTCTTCTATGACCCCCTCATCTCTTTTTTTAAAAGTAATTATCAAAGCGTTCCCTTACCCGATATGGACATGGGAAAACTATACCTACATCTATTTTTCAGGTATCTTCTCAACGCAGTACTGTCTCTAATAGTGCTATGGTTTATTTTTAAAGAGCGAGGGATCATTACATTTGCGGCTCTTTTTTACGGAGTGGTATGTGTTATATTGTTATTGGTACTTGGTGTTTTGTTTAATACACAAGAAGTAGGGGAGTATTTGCCTATTTTTTATGTGAGACGATTTTTAATACAACCTATCTTGTTGTTTATGCTCTTGCCTGCATTTTATTATTACCGAAAGGTGAGTAATTCTTAATCAGATTGTATCTTTGTCGGAAAGTATATTCCGATGAAAAAATATGTATATCTTTTAGTTGTAGTGGCCTTCTTTTCTTGTAAAAAGAATGAGCCAGAGATCAAAGTAGCTCCTTCGCAAGTGGTTGAAAAAACAACACCCCAACAGCGTGATTTAAATGAAACCAGCGCTACTGTAGCGGTTGTTTTTGAAGATGAAAAATTTACGGAAATATACAACGCATACCTAAATCTAAAAGCAAGTTTGGTGAATACAGATGCTTCAAAAGCAAAAGAAGCTGCCATGGTGATGTCTACCAAAGTTGGAGAAAAATACAAAGCAGAAAACCTGCAAGAAGCTTTGGGCTCCTTGAGTAGTGGGGCTACGGTGAAAGAACAGCGTGTTGCTTTTGAGAAGGTATCCATGATTGTAGAAACATTAATTTCTGAAAACGACATCACTTCTGGCGCCATCTATAAGCAATATTGCCCTATGGCATTTAATGGAAAAGGAGCGTATTGGTTATCTAACTCTAATGAGGTGCGTAACCCCTATTTTGGAGACCAAATGCTCAAATGTGGCGTTGTAGAAAAGGAAATTAAATAGTTTTTAGCTTAGTATCTTTTTGAATACCGACTATGAAAAAACGAAAATTAAGCATCGTTCAAATACTCACTATTGCTTTCTTTGTGATGTGCCTTATTTGGGAACGTAATATACAGCAGTATCTAAGTGAACATGGTCTTGAAAACACACTAGAGACTCGTAAAGACTTATGGGTGAGTGTTCCTGTTCTTTTGATAGGTATTGTATTATCGATACGCCAATGGAAAAAAGATAAGGAATAAATACTATTTAACTTTAGGTATATTATTCATCTGCGATGGTGTAATTTACAAGTCCCATAAACATCTCATCACTACTTTGATATCCAAACGTAACCTCTTTTGATGGGTCTGGGTTTAAAGGATTCTGAAAAGAATTATCAAAAATACCTTCAGCCTTTATCACCGTTCCTTTTGGTAAAAAAATAGGCGCAGTGTAATTATACACCAATTGCCAATTAAAATCAAAATCTGGGACAGAAATTAAATCTAGGATGTCGCCGTTAGGTTTTGTAGCTGTAATTTTCATTTGCTTACCGCGAAAATGCATGTGCGGGAAAATACTATGTACATACACATCTTCTGTAATCTTGTCTTCTGCAATGATCGGTGTTCTTTTTTCGTAGGGTTGAATCTCAAAATCATCAGAGAAAACACCTAAGGAATAATACTGTTTTGCAGGTTTTTCTTTATGATAGTACAGATGAATCTTTGTAACGTCTTCTTCTTCTCTTCCCGTAGTCGTATAATGTGTCTGAATGATAAGTTCAATATCCTTATCTATGTAAATCCCAGAGTTATTCGGGAAGATAGTAGACTTTGATGTCCCGCTGGCAACAACAGCAATAAGGTTGTCAATCCACTGTCTTTCTGGGCGGTCAACCACCAGTTGTGGTTTTGAAGTGCTTGCGAGCGTAGCATGGTGGACCACTTTTGGGTTACCAGGTACAATGGTAACACCGGCAAGCCATTTGCCTTCAGGAAGATTGAATTTAATCCTTTGATGGCGATAATCTAGAATACCTGTAGCAGGAATTAATTCCTTTTTAAGGACAATGGTCGTATCAGGAACCATCGTCGTTTCTGGGATCAAAGCCTCTTTTGGAATCAATCTTTTTAATGGATCATCACCCGTTCCATAAGGCATACCGTCCTGTATCCAGCGTACTATTTTACGTCGGTCTTTTTCTGCAATCGCAAACGAATTATCAAAAGAACCTATAGCGGGGTCTGCTTTCCAAGGTGGCATACGCTTGCTTAGCATGACTTGCTCTATCATGGCTGACCACCCCATAATTTTATCATAGTCTGTCATAGACCAAGGGGCAACGCCTCCATCTATGTGGCATCTCACACAATGATTGGTGAGAATAGGTGCAATATCATTTGTGAAGGTGAGGGTGTCTTTTTCCAACGTACGGCGTCTTGTCACTCGGCAACCCCTAGCAACCTCTTGTTTGGCAATAGGGGATTGATTTGCTTCAATGGCATCTAAAGCGTCTCTTAGATACGTCTCGGTGGGTGCTGCTTTCTGAGTTTCATAATCCAACCGATTATTTAAGGGTCCTCTATATATAATCTCTCTAGAGGTTGGGTCTAGGATAATCGCCTCTGCTGTTATCGTAATATCTAAGGCATCGGCAATAAGTTGTGCGTTATCATGAAGTACGGGAACCTCAAAGGCAAAATCAGTGAGCTCTTTTGTAATGGATGTACGATCATCTTGCATGTTGCTATTAATCATAAAAAATGCAAATCCTTTTGATTGATAGTCATCTACAATCTCGTGAAAATCTGATAATGCATTGCGTACGATGGGGCAGTCATTTCCTTGAACAAATAAAACAATCGCTTTACTGTCATTGTATGTTGAGAGTCTATGAAAACCACCCTGAGCATCATATAATGCGTAGTCGTTTATTCTTCCATCGGGGATGGCTACAGGATTTTTTTTACACGCAGTAAGGCACAATAAACTTGTGATGAGATATAAAATCTTCTTTTTCATATTAGGGTACAAAAATAAATAAAATCACACGGATTATATCTAAATATAGCTAATATACGTTAGTTTGTTTTAGGGTATAATTTTGTAAAAATAACCCCTGCAATCATCGCTAATAAAAAAGAGGGGGCTAGTACATCTAGCTTTTCAAAATAAATCCCAATACCATCTAGTTCTTGAAATACAAACTTAAATAAAGGAACACATAAAAATCCTGTAATCATCGAAGCAAGGGCTCCTTTTTCAGAATATGATTTCCAAAATAGGGATAGTATAATAACGGGACAAAAGGTAGCAGCTATGCCCGACCACCCAAAAATCACAAACCAGAAAATCGTCCGATCAGGGGATAGTATGGCGACAGATAACGCAATAATTAAAGCCACCGCGGCTAATGCTAATGTGATGAGTCTTGAGATTTTAGTAAGTCTTTTCTGTTCTACCTCTGGATTGATGATCTTTTGGTAAAAATCTCTGGATAAAGCACTAGAAGCAACAACAATAAGAGAGTCTATCGTAGACATGATAGCAGAGAGTACAATGGCAATATAAATGGCGACGATGGCTAGTGGTAGTAAACCTTCTATCAACATGATTAATGCACCTTCGCCTGCAGTACCAAGAATAGCTTCGGGGTCTTGCCCAACAGATGTATATAAATAACGGGCTAATAAACCAATGGTCACTGCCGCAAAATCAGTAAGTAATGTAAATATGATCGCTACCCA
Source organism: uncultured Flavobacteriaceae bacterium (assembly GCA_964351845.1). Taxonomy (GTDB): domain Bacteria; phylum Bacteroidota; class Bacteroidia; order Flavobacteriales; family Flavobacteriaceae; genus Dokdonia. The sequence goes on from CAYGQJ010000039.1 coordinate 13,491, forward strand.
TTTTCCTTTATCTATTTCAGCTTCATTTTTTACTGCCATAAACCGAACGTAGATTTGTGGTGATCCTAGAAAACCGAGTCCAATCATCGCAAATCCTAAGATGGTAAATATTGTGAGTATTGGATCTGAGGTATCTCCCCAGATACTGGTGAGATTTGGATCCATCTGGGTAAGTCCTTCTACGATGCTACCGCCATCATCTATAGACAACCAGGCAATAAAAGGAAGACATACAAGCCCAAAAAACATGAGGACACCCTGAAAAAAATCTGACCAAACTGCCGCCAGAAACCCTCCTATATAGACATAGGCCATGACGATGATAAACCCTACAATAGCGCCAGTGAAATAGTTGATTCCTAATAAGGATTCAAATGCTTTTCCTGTAACGTCTATTTGCGAACTCACATAAATTACAACAAATAGCGAAAGTGCTGTAGCGGCTACTTTACGTATGGTTTTACTTCCTGTATTGAAATGACTTTCGAGATAATCGGGTATGGTAATCGAATCATATTTGTCGGTGGCTCTTTTAAAACGTTTGGCCATAAAAAACCAAGAAACACCTACGCCTAAAACTTCTCCAAACACCACCCAGTATGCAGAGTATCCTGCGATAGCTCCCATTCCGGTAAGCCCTAAAAGCAACCAGCCTGATTCTCCTGTAGCTCTCGCAGAGAAGGCTACAGCCCAATAGCCTAGCTTTTTCCCTCCTACATAAAAATCACTTACCCCTTTTACTTTTTTTGAGGCAACAATACCTATAATTACAAGAATGGCAAAGTATAATCCAAGAACAACGAGTTTGGTAAGCATGAAGTTTGTTTTGAATTTGTAATGTACGGCTTTTTGAATAAGTCAGATAGCGTGGTGGTGAATGATGTTGCATTTTGACAAGCTCCATATAAACTGCTACTTCATTTCATTTCGCGAAAGCGTACAAAGAAATTTTATTTCACTCAAAAAAGGCAAAAGAAAAGGTCTTTGTCGTGAAACAAAGACCTTTTAGTATTCTATAATAAGAATGTGATAGCAACTAATGATCTACCCGAAAGCAGCTAAATAATTGCTTGCCGTGCTACGGCTACATCATGCCTGGCATCCCGCCACCGCCCATAGGAGGCATTGCAGGTGCATCTTCTTTAATATCTGTAAGGGCACACTCAGTAGTGAGGATCATTCCAGATACAGAAGCGGCATTTTCTAAAGCAACACGTGTTACTTTTTTAGGATCAATAATCCCTGCTTTAATCATATCTGTATATTCTCCATTTTTTGCATTGTAACCAAAGTCTTTTTTACCCTCCATTACTTTTGCAATTACGACAGAGCCTTCTCCGCCTGCGTTTGAAACGATGGTGCGTAAAGGCGATTCTATAGCGCGATTTACAATCTGCACACCTGTTGCCTCATCTGCATTGATCGTTTTTATTTTGTCAAGAGCTGCTTTTGCGCGTACAAGTGCTACACCTCCACCAGCAACAATACCTTCTTCTACAGCGGCACGTGTTGCATGTAAAGCGTCATCTACACGGTCTTTTTTCTCTTTCATTTCAACCTCAGAAGCAGCACCTACATAGAGTACAGCCACACCTCCTGCTAATTTTGCAAGACGTTCTTGAAGTTTTTCTTTGTCATAATCACTTGTGGTCGTTTCTATCTGAGATTTGATTTCTGCGACACGCGCTTTGATCATTTTTTTATCACCAGAACCATTTACAACAGTCGTATTATCTTTATCAATAGTGACTGTTTCAGCACTACCAAGCATGTCTATTGTTGCATTTTCTAACGTAAACCCACGCTCTTCGGAGATAACGGTTCCTCCTGTTAAAATAGCAATATCTTCAAGCATTGCCTTACGACGATCGCCAAAACCTGGTGCTTTTACAGCTGCGATTTTAAGCGCTCCACGAAGTTTGTTTACCACAAGCGTGGCAAGTGCTTCTCCGTCTACATCTTCAGCGATGATAAGAAGTGGTTTTCCTGTTTGAGCTACAGGCTCCAATACAGGAAGTAAATCCTTCATAGAAGAGATTTTCTTGTCAAAAAGTAAGATGTATGGACTGTCTAATTCAGCGTGCATTTTCTCACTATTTGTCACAAAGTATGGTGATAAGAATCCGCGATCAAATTGCATTCCTTCTACAACATCTACATACGTTTCTGTTCCTTTGGCTTCTTCTACGGTGATGACTCCTTCTTTTCCTACTTTTCCAAAAGCTTCTGCAATCAATTCTCCAATCACACTATCGTTATTGGCAGAGATGGCAGCTACTTGTTGTATTTTTTCTGAAGAGTTGCCCACTTTTGTTGTTTGCTTCTCTAGGTGTTCTGTAATAGCAAGAACTGCTTTGTCGATACCGCGTTTTAAATCCATTGGATTGGCGCCAGCAGCTACATTTTTAAGTCCTTCTTTTACGATGGCTTGTGCAAGTACGGTTGCAGTTGTTGTTCCGTCTCCTGCAAGATCATTTGTTTTAGAAGCTACTTCTTTTACCATTTGAGCTCCCATGTTTTCCAAAGGATCTTCTAATTCTATTTCTTTTGCAACGGTTACCCCATCTTTGGTTACTTGAGGTGCGCCAAATGATTTGCTTATAATCACATTACGACCTTTAGGGCCTAATGTTACTTTTACTGCGTTTGCTAATGCATCTACACCGCGCTTAATGCCGTCACGTGCTTCGATGTCAAATTTTATATCTTTTGCCATGATAATTATTTGTTGTCATTTCCGCGAAGGCGGAAATCTTATAATTTGTTAATTGAGTTTTAATCACGATTTATACGCTTTCGCGAAAGCGGACTACGTAATACTTGAAGTGTTATACAATCGCAAGAATATCTTCTTCTTTCATGATTATATACTCTTTGCCGTCCATTTTGAGCTCGGTGCAAGCATATTTTTTATAAGCATCTATGTAATAGTTTTCATAGATAACAAGATCTCCTATCTTCACAGTCATATCGTGGTCTTTTTTTCCAGAGCCTACTGCAACAACTTTTCCTTTTTGTTGTTTTTCTTGTGCGCTATCTGGGATATAAAGTCCAGATGCTGTTTGAGTCTCTGCTGGTAGTGGTTCTATCACTACACGATCAGCAAGTGGTTTAATGTTTAAAGCCATTTTTTGATTCGTATTTATTAAGGTTAAATAAGTTAAATTTTATCTGTTGTTTACAAGTCAGAAACTATGCCAGTAGTAGTATGCTGACAAATTTACAGCGATCAGTGACAATCAGTGACAAACGGTGTCAACTAAAAAATGCCAACTTGAAAAGTTGGCATTTTTTAGTTGTATATACTACTAATTTCTTATTCTTCAGGCTGCGTTGTTGTGTTGTCACCTGTAGTAGGAACATCAATAGGAGCTGAAATAGGAGTCGCATTTTCATCTAGTATTTGAGACTGACCTTCTCTACCTCCAAAAATGGAAATATTACTAAGTAAGATAAGTACTAATAAAAGTGTTGCTAATCCCCATGTGGCTTTATCTAAAAAGTCTGTCGTTTTCTGAACACCTCCAAGTTGTTGTGTTCCTCCTCCTCCAAAAGAAGAAGATAATCCTCCTCCTTTAGGGTTTTGTACCATAATCACTACGACTAGTAAAAAAGCTACTATCACGATTAATACTAAAAATATATAAAATGTCGTACTCATAATTCTTTATTTTCTTCTAATTGATCTACTGCTCGAATTTGGTCTGCAAAGAAACTACTTTTTTCTGGATATTTCAAACTTAAAATTCGATAAGCTTGCTTTGCTTTTTTATAATTTTTTTGCTCTACATAAACACGTGCTAAAGTCTCTGTCATTAAGGCCTCAGAGGACATGAGGGATTCTTTAGCGAGATTTTTTTTAGGTGAAACTGTAGATGGCGAAAAGGCTATTTTAGGATTGGACGCTATAAAAGAGTCAATAATCTCTTGTTTGCGCTTTTTGTCTGTGATGACTGTTTCATCATTGCCAGATTTCTTAGGTGTTCCATCTTCTCCGTCTTTATTAGAGGATGAAGTTGTCGTTTCTTGTGGCGGTGCTTCTTGTGCTGGAGTATCTCTCTCAATAGGAGAAAATCGAGATAACTGTAACCATTCCTGAAAAGAATGCACTTCATTTGGATTAAATGCTAACGGCTTCCCGACAGAGAGGATGTCTTTTGGAGAACGTTTTGTGATTTCAGAATTTTCTTTCTCTACAAATAAATTGGGGTCCAGAATTTTGGAAGCTTTTTCTTGCTCTTCTTCTTGCACTTGTAATGATACATCTTGCAAACCATCTACTTCTAGTGTTCTTAGGTGTGTTTCTTGTGTTTTTATTTGAGTGCTGATCTCATTTTGTTCGAATAACTCAGAAGTGATGTATTCAAATAATACAGCTCTGTCTGTGGTATGCGCCGCCGCTACTTTTAGGGCTTTGTTATACGCAAAGCTTTCTTCGTTTTTGAGTCCTTTGAGATATAAGGCATGTGCGCTTTGAAAATAAGGAAACTCAGCAATCAAACTTCGTATAGCTGTCGTGTGCGAACTTGAGATCTGTTCAGGGTGTTCTAGCAGGTATGTGAATGCTTGCGTATTCATTACCATTTTGCCAATGATTCATTGACAATATCTTGTGTGATACGTTCAAAAATTTCTTCTAGTGCTATGTCAAGATCAGTCCCAATTAACTGTGTCGTGGCAGGAACATCGGCAAAGAAAGAAAACCGTTTTTCAAAATCATCTTCGCCATCTGTTTTTGTGTTATTGTAATACCGCACATTTACGGCAATAGTGAGCCTGTTTTGTGCAGCTACGTTTTCTGATGTCGAAGCTTGTGGTGCAATATAATACTCTACAATTTCTCCCTCAAAAAGTAGCTCGCCATTGTCAGAGACGAGGCTAAGGTTAGTTTGATCTTGAATTAAGTCTTGTAAAGCAAATGTGAAGGTACGGTCAATACCAGTCTCTACAATAGGCGCCTGGTTTTGAAAGAAGTTCACCTGAAATGTTTTAATGTTTTCATCAATGGAGATTCCACTAAAGGAATAAAACCCACAGCCCTGAAAGGTGAGGCAACATACAAAGGCACATAGGATAGTTATTGTTTTTTTCATGCTTATTTTCATACCGGTATAACGGCGAATGTCTGTTAAAGTTCGTTAAGCAATATACAATGATCTTATAAATTTATAAATCAAATTGTTTAATCTTTCTATATAAGGTCCGTTCGCTTATCCCTAACTCATCTGCAGCTGCTTTACGCTTTCCTTTGTGACGTTCTAAAGATTTTTTGATCAGCTCTAATTCTTTGTCATGTAAAGAGAGGGTTTCTTCTTCTTCAATTTCTTCAGCAAAATGATAAGGGTCTTCTTTGGTCTCTAGCGTAGGAGGCGTTTTTACAGGAGTTGCTTGTTCTGGAATTTGCAATACTTCCATGACTTCTTCGGCAGTGTCGTAGGAGTCTTCCTTTTTGTAAATTTTATTAATTAAGGATTCGTTTTCTTCTCTTACATCCTCTGTATTCCCATTTTTCATGAGTTCTAAGGTGAGTTTTTTGAGATCGTTCAGGTCTGATTTCATATCAAATAATACCTTGTATAAAATCTCACGCTCATTAGAAAAATCTGAGGCTTCTTTTTTATGGATCACTGCAGGGAGTTTACTTCCTGAGTCTGGTAGATAATTACGGATGGTGTCTGCGGTTATAGAACGATTTTGTTCTAGGACAGAGATCTGCTCTGCAACATTGCGGAGCTGTCTAATATTACCCGCCCATCTATATTGAATAAGTAATTGTGTAGCTTGCTCATCAAGACGAATTGTAGGCATTTTGTATTTCATGGCAAAGTCAGATGCAAACTTCCTAAAGAGCAAATGAATATCACCTCTGCGTTCTCTTAAAGGCGGTAGCCCAATCTCTACGGTACTTAATCTGTAATATAGATCTTCTCTAAACTTCCCTTCTTTGATGGCCTCAAACATTTCTACATTGGTAGCGGCTACGATACGGACATCTGTTTTTTGCGTTTTGGAAGATCCTACTTTTAAGAATTCTCCATTTTCAAGTACACGAAGCAATCGTACTTGTGTAGGTAATGGGAGTTCACCTACTTCATCTAGAAAGATCGTACCCCCATCGGCGACTTCAAAATAACCGCTTCTGGTTTGAGTGGCACCGGTAAAGGCTCCTTTTTCGTGACCAAAAAGTTCACTATCTATCGTACCTTCAGGGATAGCTCCACAGTTTACGGCGATGTATTTATTATGTTTTCTATGCGATAAAGAATGGATGATTTTTGGAATACTTTCTTTACCCACACCCGATTCACCTGTCACCAATACTGAAATATCTGTTGGAGCCACTTGAATGGCTTTTTCGATAGCACGGTTAAGTTTGGGGTCATCTCCTATGATCCCGAATCGTTGTTTTGTGGTTTGTATTCCTTCCATATGTGTGCCCTTGTAGACGGGTATCTTTTTTATACGCTTTCGTACTTCGACTAGCTCAGTATGAACTTCACTTTCGTGAAAGCGTACCTATTCTCTTTATAATTTATTCCTGCCAGTACGGAGCATATCCAGTGGCTTCTCCTATGAGTGTCCCTGTCGTGCATTCCGTTACTTTGACGGTTACATAATCTCCAATCTTGTAGTCGCCTTTTGGAAAAACCGCGACAATATTTTGATCATTACGACCACTCCATTCGTCAGCGTTTTTCTTAGATTCCTTTTCAATAAGAATTTCAATGCTTTGGTGTAAGTAATTTTTTAGATTCTTTCTTGAAAGTTCTCTCTGTAAATCAATCACTTCTTGCAAGCGGCGTTTTTTAATTTCAAGCGGAATATCATCTTCCATTTTGCGCTCTGCCAGTGTACCAGGACGTTCTGAATAGTAAAACATAAAACCGTAGTCATACTTTACGTAGTGCATAAGATCTAAGGTGTCTTGATGATCTGCTTCAGTTTCTGTAGGGAATCCAGTGATCATGTCTTGACTGATCCCAATATCTGGTATCATGCGTTTAATGTTGTCTATAAGTGTTCTATACTCAGCAGCAGTGTGCTGACGATTCATTAATTTTAGAATGCGATCGCTTCCGCTCTGTACAGGTAAGTGAATGTAATTACAAATGTTTTTATGTTTTGCCATCACCTCAATCACATCGAGTGTCATGTCTTGAGGGTTGCTTGTTGAAAAACGAATCCGTAGTTTAGGATATGTCTTTGCCACCAGGTCCATAAGCTGTGCAAAGTTTACAGACGTAGCTTTTGCCATATCGCTGGCCTTTTCAAAATCTTTTTTGAGTCCGCCGCCATACCATAAATAGGAATCTACATTTTGACCAAGAAGTGTGACTTCTTTATACCCTTTAGATACAAGATCTTTTACTTCTTCTAGGATAGATTGCGGATCACGACTACGCTCTCTCCCGCGAGTGAACGGAACCACACAAAATGTACACATATTATCACACCCTCTGGTAATCGATACAAATGCAGTGACGCCATTGGTTTGTAAACGAACAGGTGAAATATCTCCGTAGGTTTCTTCTTTGGATAAAATCACGTTAATCGCATCTCGTCCTTCTTCTACTTCGCTTAGAAGATTTGGGATGTCTTTATAGGCGTCAGGGCCTACAACGAGATCCACAATTTTTTCTTCTTCTAAAAATTTGCTTTTTAAGCGCTCAGCCATACACCCTAAAACCCCCACTTTCATGTTTGGGTTTTCCTTTCTTTTAATGGCTTGGTACTTTTCAAGGCGCTTGCGTACGGTGATTTCTGCTTTCTCTCTTATAGAACAGGTATTAACTAGTACTAAATCTGCTTCTTCTAGTTTTTGAGTGGTATTGTATCCCTCTTTTGCAAGTATAGATGCCACCACTTCGCTGTCGGAAAAATTCATCTGACACCCGTAACTTTCTATAAAAAGTTTTTTGGTGTTTTTTGCATTTCCTGCTACAGTTAACGCTTCTCCTTGTTTATGTTCGTCGATTATTTTTTCCATTCTCTTGGTTGACCATATAATGATTGTCAATGATCGTGCAAAGATACAGTTTACAAAGCATTGTGACAAAGTGTCAGTTTTATTTTTGAAGGTAGTTTTACTACTTTAGAGAATTATTGAACTATTAGATGATCTAGATAGGTTTGATTTTAAGGTCTTAAAATTAATGTTGGAAACTTAGCATTTACGTGGTATACTTGCTTTTTTTATGACGTGTATAGTGAGTATTTCTTCACTTTTTTAAAAGTATATCTATGAGGAGTTCGTTTTCGTGCTTTGTTTTTCTTTTTTTGAGCATGTCTCTTTTTTCTCAAGAGCCCTATAAACAGCAGGTGTCATTACAGCACGATAATGACTTTCTTTTTGCCATAGACCGTTATTATACAGCGGGTACTTTTATTGGCTATAGTCGTTTGCTTGAAGGGGATTTTATATTTAAAAAGGGTGAAGATGCGCCTATTCAATTAGACCTGAGATTAGGACAGGAAACCTATACGCCTAGAGAATTATTTGAAAGAGATTTTGCTCTTTTAGAAAGACCCTATGCTGGATATGTATTTGTATCAAGCCTCGTATCTAAGGTTCAGAAATCTCATATATGGTCATTACAAGGGGAGTTTGGACTGGCGGGGCCGCAATCTCTAGCAGGAGATTTTCAAATAAAATATCATGAAATCATTGATACATTCATTCCTGTTTGGGAAGGTCAAATAGCAAATAGTGTACATCTTAATTTTCGAGGAACCTACAGTACGGATATTTCGCTAGATGCGGCATATTGGCTTAAAAATATTTCCTTGCAATCTACAGCTTCACTAGGAACACGTCTTACGTATGTAGAGCAAGAAGTGCGCACATTTATCGGAAAGCGCTCGTCTTTGGGTGTAAGTACTGCATTTAATCGAATAGGTGCTGAGCGTGAGTTTTATGGATACGCAGGCATCGCATATCGATATGTAATTAATAATGCGCTTATAGAAGGACATCCTTTTGGAGATGATTCTCCATTTACACTTGACGCCGTTTCTTCTATTGGGAAGTTTACTTCTGGGATTGTCTACAGAAAAGATAGGATGACGTATAGCATGGCGTATCAATATACTACCAAGGAAACAGCAAGAGAAGGTCGTTTGCAATATGCTACAATAACGATTGCTAGAACTTTCTAGGCTAAATAATTTTATTTTTACCTGTGAAACGCAACCAATACACTATTTAGGTGTCTTAATAGTATACTATTCATTTATATTAGAATATCAATCATGAAAAAAAATATCCTTTTATTATTTCTGAGCACTTTCACTTTGTTTTTCTCTTGTACTAACGACGATACTAGATTTGAAACTGTCATTATTGCTAATGCAATACTGGAAAATAAAGACGTTGTTCGAGCTTCTATTGCAGTAGAGTCAGAGCGCCCTATAAATGAATCTGGAAAAATATATACGTATACAAATTATGTTTTTGTCAATGATCGTAATCTAGGAGTCCATGTCATTGATAATCGTACTCCTGAAAATCCTCGAAAAATAGCATTTTTGAAAATCCCTGGTAATTTTGATATTGAAGTTCGTAATGATATACTGTACGCAGATAGTTATTCCGATTTAGTATTATTTGATATTTCTAATATAGATGCTATTACATTTATTGAGCGATATGAAGATGTATTCAACGATTTTGGCTTTGCGCGAGCATCATTGACAGAGCCCTTTGATCAAATAGAATATGGGGATTATGATTCTTCTGAATCTTTTGTTGTAGGTTGGACATATTCAGAAACTCAAGTTGAGGTTCAGGATTTTGAAGGAGATATTTTTCTGGAAGATGCAGCGATTACTTCTGGCGATGTAACTGGACAGGGAGGGTCTTTTGCAAGATTTAAGATTGTAGATTCGTACCTGTATGTAGTAGATTTTTCAGATCTCTACGTTTTCGATATTAGTACACTGGGGGTTTCAAGTGTAGTTGGACAGCAAGGAATTGGATGGCAAATAGAAACTATTTTTAATAAAGACGATTACCTCTATATAGGAAGTCAGAATGGGATGTTAATATACAATATTGAAAATAGAACACAACCTGAATACGCTTCAGAAATTAGTCATTGGCAAGGATGTGACCCTGTAGTTGTAGATGGAGATTATGCATACCTCACGTTAAGAGGAGGTAACTTATGTGGTCAAGAATTAAGTATCCTAGAAGTAATTAATATAGCTGATAAAAGCAATCCATACTCTGTTCGTGAGTATACCATGCAAGAGCCTTATGGGTTAGGTTTTAAAGAAGACTTGCTATTTGTAAGTGATGGGTCTAATGGATTCCAGATTTATGATAAAACAAATCCAGAAGATTTAGCGCTTTTAACGGTAATCGAAAATATCAATGTGTTTGATGTCATTCCTCTTGAAGATAAATTACTTGCCATCGCAAACAATATACTTTATCAGTATTCGTATGAAACAGATGGGTTGACTTTAATTAGTGAATTTGTAATTAATTAGGTCAGAAAATAGAATTACAAGTAGAAGGGTGTTGTTTTGAATAGCACCCTTTTTTATGTGCTAAATTCTTTTATTTTTACCCATAAAATAGAGGGATGACGTTTTTAGAAATTCAAGAAAAGATCAATAAAAATACACCTGTAGACTTTGGGGCTGTATTTGGTAGTGCATTTGATGTCTTTCAAAAAGTATGGTTGCAAGGTTTATTACTACAATTGCTGGGTATTCTTGTTCAGTATGGTTCCTCAATGATTTTGTATATACCTCTAATGGCATTAGGGTTTGTTGTAGATGATCAAGCGCTAGCATCAGAAGAGCTTACTACGGAAAGCATTGTTATTTTTGCACTCTTTATCGTGCTATATCTCGCCATAATTATTGTTGTAGCAACGTTTAACTTTGGGCTTCAAGCCGCTTTTTATAGGATTGTTCGGGTGAGAGAAAGAAATAAACAAACAGAGCAAGGCGTTAATTTTGGAATGTTTTTTAAAAAGAAGTACATAAAAAAAGTATTTGTACTCTCGATGGCTCATTTAGGAATTATGGTACTAGCTATGTTGCTGTGTGTGATTCCTTTTTTTTATGTGATCATCCCTTTGCAGTTTGCGGTTATTATTTTTGCATTTCACCCAGATTTAACGGTTAATGAGATTTATAAAGCAGCCTTCAAATTAGGGAATTCAAAATGGGGAGTCACTTTTGGGCTTGTCTTTGTATCGGCGATATTAGCAATCCCAGTGGGGCTTTTAGCATGCTTTATAGGTGTCTATTTTACCATCTCATTTATCTACCTTCCTGGGTATTTAGTGTACAAAGAGGTGGTTGGGTTTTATGAAGATGACGATGCTATTGCCCAAATTGGGGCTTAGTATTTTTCTTTTTTACACGCTTTCGCGAAAGCGTATACATCTAAAAAACAACAAGTTGATGTGGTTTTTCAAAAAGTGTTTTTCATTGATTTGCACTACTTGGATTTTTTAATTAAATATTTCATCTACTTTTGTAATCCCAAAAAAAAGGAAAGTATGGCAAAGAATCTCGTCATTGTAGAGTCACCAGCAAAGGCAAAAACTATTGAAAAATTTTTAGGAGAAGACTATAAAGTAGAAAGTAGTTTTGGTCACATAGCAGATTTACCCTCTAAGGAATTAGGGGTAAATGTAGACGGTGATTTTAAGGCAAATTATGTTGTCTCAGACGATAAGAAGAAGGTAGTCAAGAAGCTAAAAGACCTCGCTAAGAAAGCAGAAATGGTTTGGTTAGCAAGTGATGAGGATCGTGAGGGAGAAGCCATTGCTTGGCACTTAGAGCAGGAGCTTGGATTAGTGCCAGAACGCACAAAGCGTATTGTTTTTCATGAGATTACGAAGACGGCCATCAAGCGTGCTATAGAAAATCCAAGAAAAATAGATTACCATCTTGTAGATGCGCAACAAGCAAGACGTGTATTAGATCGACTTGTAGGATATGAATTATCTCCAGTATTGTGGCGTAAAGTGAAGGGAGGACTGTCTGCGGGTAGAGTACAATCTGTTTCTGTGCGTCTTATTGTAGAACGAGAACGAGAGATTCAAGGATTCTCTGCCGAAGCATCTTACAGAGTTGATGCCACCTTTATTAATGAAGAAGGAAAAGCATTTAAAGCGAAGCTTCCTAAAAATATTACGAGTAAAGCGCTCGCAAAAGAATTTCTTGAGAAAAATGCAAATGCCCAATTTACGGTAGAAGCGCTTACAAAAAAGCCAGCTACAAAATCTCCAGCACCTCCATTTACAACATCAACATTACAGCAAGAAGCTAGTCGTAAGTTGTATTTCTCAGTAAGTAAGACAATGACGATGGCGCAACGTCTTTATGAAGCTGGACTTATTACCTATATGCGTACCGATAGTGTGAATTTATCTGTAGATGCAAAAAATGCAGCTAAGGAAGAAATTATTTCGGCTTACGGTGAGGCGTTTAGTAAAGAGCGTAATTATAAAGGAAAATCAAAAGGAGCACAAGAAGCTCACGAAGCGATACGTCCAACGGATTTCTCTCGCCACTCAGTGAATATAGATAGAGATCAAGCAAGGTTGTACGAACTTATTTGGAAACGTGCTATTGCTTCTCAGATGAGCGAAGCAAAATTAGAACGTACCAATGTTCAAATCGCATCTTCTGCAGGGACAGATAACTTTACGTCAAATGGAGAAGTATTGAAGTTTGAAGGGTTTTTAAAAGTATACCTAGAAGGACAGGATGATGAGGAAACTGATGCAGAAGATACTGGGTTGCTTCCAGCGTTACGAAAAGGAGAAGCGCTTACAAATAGAGTAATCTCAGCAACAGAAAGATTTACAAGACCACCTTACCGATATACAGAAGCATCTCTCGTTAAAAAGTTAGAAGAACTAGGTATTGGACGACCGTCTACCTATGCACCTACCATTACGACGATTCAAAACCGTAAGTATGTGGAGAAAGGTACCATTGATGGAACCGAGCGATCTTATGATGTATTAAAACTTTCCAAGGGGGCTGTTAGTGAAAATAAACTGACAGAGACCGTAGGGTCAGATAAAGGGAAATTAGTTCCTACGGACGTAGGGATGGTTGTGAATGATTTTTTAGTAAATCACTTTGAAAATATTCTTGACTATAACTTTACCGCAAAAGTTGAGCAAGATTTTGATGATATCGCCGAAGGAAAGCAGGAGTGGACCACCATGATGAAAGCATTCTATAAAGATTTTCATCCGCATGTGAAAGATGTTGAGGCAAATGCAGATAGAGAAGTAGGGGAGCGTATTTTAGGAACAGATCCTAAAACAGGCAAACCTGTAAGTGTTCGACTAGGTAAATTTGGACCTATGGTGCAAATAGGATCGGTAGAAGACGAGGAGAAACCACAATTTGCGAGTCTTGGACCAGACCAACAATTAGGAAGCATTACCTATGAAGAGGCAATGGATCTCTTTAAATTGCCTAAAGATTTAGGGGAGTATGAAAATGAAGAGGTACAAGTGAACAACGGACGCTTTGGGCCGTATGTTCGTTTTGGGAAAATGTTTGTCTCTCTGCCTAAAGGAAGAGATCCTATGGATGTAGATCTTGATGAGGCAATTACCTATATTAAAGAAAAGCAAGCAGCAGACGCGCCTATATATGTATACGAAGACCTACCTGTTCAAAAAGGAACGGGTCGTTTTGGACCCTTTATAAAGTGGAACGGGATGTTTATCAATGTAAATAAAAAATACGATTTTGATAATCTCTCTGATGCTGATATCATCCAACTTATTGAAGATAAGAAGCAAAAAGAAATAGACAAGGTGATTCATAATTTTGAGGCAGAAGGAATACGTGTCGAAAAAGCACGTTGGGGAAGGTCTAATATCATCAAGGGTAAAACCAAGATTGAATTACCTAAAACGGTAGACGCAGCAAAACTAACCTTACAGGAAGTGTTAGATATTATAGAAAAGCAAGCGCCAAAAAAGAAAACTACCCGTAAAAAAGCAACAGCAAAAAAGAAATAAGTAATGATGTTTGATTTTTTGTTGCCGGTCACAGATGTCGCTATTGCACACATTCAGTTACTACATCATCAATGTATAGGCAATACAATTAGAGTGCATAGTGAGCAGGAAGGATTTCCAGATCTAGAGGGTGTTGCTATAGCTATTATTGGCTTGCGCGAAAACAGACGCGACATCAATCACTTGGGGGAAACCGTTTGTTTTACGGAGATCCGAAGAGCTTTTTATGAATTGTTTCCTGGAAATTGGCATACGCAAATAGCAGATCTAGGGGATGTTGATAAAGGGGATACGGTTGAAGACACCTATTTTGCGGTGAGAAGTATCACAGAGACGCTTGTGAAAAAGAATATCATCCCTGTTTTTATAGGAGGAAGTCAAGATCTAGTGTATCCTATGTATAGGTCTTATGATAAGTTAGATCAAATGGTAAATCTCGTGAATGTAGATAGCCGATTTGATTTAGGAGATACAAGTAAGCCTTTAGAACACCATTCCTATGTAGGTAAGATTATTGTAGACAAGCCTTATAATTTATTTAATTACAGTAATATAGGTTTCCAGACCTATTTTAATTCGCAAGATGAGATAGATCTTATGGATCGGCTTTATTTTGATGCCTATCGTCTTGGGAATGTGACTGCCAATATTAAAAGTGTAGAGCCTGTAATGCGAGATGCAGATATTGTTGCAGTAGATATGGGATCTATAAAAAGTAGCGAATTAAGCTACAGGCATAGTAAAATCCCTAATGGTTTTGAAGGAAAAGAGATTTGCGCTATTTGTCGGTATGCAGGTATTAGTGATAAAGTAAGTTCATTCGGAATCTTTGAATATAAGAATGATGCACATGAGGAAACTGCCGCAATGCTCGTAGCTCAAATGCTATGGTATTTTATGGAAGGAGTGAATTATAGGACAAATGAAGATTTGGATGTAGAAAAGGGAAGCTTCATTACATATCAGGTGCCTATTGACGATGAGGTGCTTACCTATTATAAGAGTAAAAAAACAGAAAGATGGTGGATTGAAATCCCATTTATTTCGAGTTTGAATAATAAATTGAAAAGGCATACGTTATTACCTTGCACGCATCAAGACTATCTAGACGGCTGTAACCAGAATATACCAGAAAGGTGGTACAAGGCGCGCAAAAAGAATGAGGTATAACCAGTACTAACTAAAAATAGAATGAAAGGTTTTAGACAAATAAATTGTTTATTTGAAAATAAATAAATAGGTTTACGTCCTAAAATCTAGAATACTTAACCTATATCCTATGAAAAAGTGTGTTGCATTTATTGCGATAATGACTTTGTTATACAGTTGTGGCAAAGGAAACGATCGAGGAGAGCTTGTCGGAGTTAAAGGCAAGAGCTGGCATCCAGAAAAGCCCTATGGAATGACCCTTATATCTGGAGGAGCCTTCATAATGGGAAAAAGTGATGATGATATCGCTGCCGTAGAAGACGCCCCTACCAAGACAGTGACCGTACGTTCATTCTACATGGACGAGACAGAAATCACAAATTCAGAATACCGACAGTTTGTATATTGGGTAAGAGATTCCACTATACGTACTAAGCTTGCTATTATGGCAGATGACTTAGGGGAAACCCCCGGAAGTGGTGGAATTGGTGATTTTGCATTTGCAGATGGTGATACGGATAACTTAAATCCATATCAACAATACATGTATGATAACTATTACGGATTAGGCGAGACTGGTTTTGAAGGTCGTAAGCTTAATAAAGATATAGATATCATATGGGACACCAATGATTATCCAGATGAGTACTACTCAGAAGTAATGGATACTATGTACATTCCTGTGGAAGAAGCTTACAATGGACAACGTACCATTGATGTCGATAAGTTAGAATTTAGATATACTTATTTAGATATCGAATCTGCTGCAAGAGTAAAAAATGGTAAGCGTAAAGATTATATAAAAACAGAAAGAGTAAAAGTATATCCTGACACTACCGTTTGGATTAAAGATTTTGCATACTCATACAATGAGCCTATGCATAATGACTACTTCTGGCACAATGCATACGGTGACTACCCAGTAGTAGGTGTAGATTGGATGCAAGCAAAAGCATTTTGTGAGTGGAGAACACTTCACAAGAATGAATACCAAAAAACAAAAAAGAAACAATTTATAAATCGTTTTAGACTTCCTGGTGAAGCTGAGTGGGAATATGCTGCTCGTGGTGGATTAGAAGGAGGAGATTTCCCTTGGGGAGGTCCTTATGCTAAAAATGATAGAGGATGTTTCTTAGCCAACTTTAAACCTTTACGAGGTGACTATGGTGCAGACCAAGCATTATACACTGTAGAGGCAGATGCTTATGAGCCTAACGATTACAACTTATACAACATGGCTGGTAATGTTTCAGAATGGGTAGCGTCTTCCTACGACCCTAACTCATATGAGTATATGTCTACAATGAATCCTAACGTAAATGACGCTTCTAACAAAAGAAAAGTGATACGTGGAGGTTCTTGGAAAGATGTTGCTTATTTTCTTCAAGTAAGTTCTCGTGATTATGAATACCAAGATTCAGCTCGAAGCTATATTGGATTCAGAACTGTACAAGACTTCTTAGGGCTTGATGAAAAAGTAAACCTACGTAAAGCACCTAAATAACCCCGTATTTTATTACCCCAAATTATATTTAACTAAATCTAAACCTTAACAAAAAAACTAAATTATCATGGCACAGTCAAAAGCTAGTAAGAAATTAATGAATATGGTCTACGGACTAGGAGCAGCAATTGTAATTATTGGAGCTCTATTTAAAATTATACATTTTGAAATAGGACCATTGACAGGTAACGTTATGCTTACTATTGGATTAGTGACAGAAGCAATTGTATTTGCTATTTCGGCTTTTGAGCCTGTAGATAGTGATCTAGATTGGTCATTAGTGTATCCTGAATTAGCAGGAGGTCAAACAAAAGGAAAAAAAGAAGCGCCTAAAGATGCTGAAGGGTTACTTTCACAAAAATTAGATGGCATGCTTAAAGAAGCAAAAATTGACGGTGAGTTAATGGCAAGCTTAGGAAGCAGTATTCGTAATTTTGAAGGAGCAGCAAAAGAAATTTCTCCTACCGTAGAAGCAATGAACTCTACAAAGAAGTACAGTGAAGAAATGGCACTTGCAGCAGCACAAATGGAATCTCTAAATAGCCTTTATAAAGTGCAAGTTGAGTCTTCTAGTCGTCAGGCTGAGATCAATGAGCAAGTCACTGCAAATGCAGGGAAACTTAAAGAGCAAATGGAAAGTCTTGCAACCAACCTTTCTTCTCTGAATGGAGTATACGGAGGTATGCTTTCTGCAATGAATAAGAACTAATTTTAGTTTTATACTTATTAATTAACTAAAAAACTAAAAATTAGAACTTATGGCAGGAGGAAAATTATCTGCAAGGCAGAAAATGATTAACTTGATGTATTTGATTTTCATAGCGATGCTAGCTTTGAATATGTCAAAAGAAGTTCTTCAAGCTTTTGGCTTAATGAACGATAGATTAGAAGAAAATAACAATACAGCTTCTTCTAGAAATATGGCTTTCCTAGATAATCTAGGAGAAAAAGCTAGTGAACAACCAGAGAAGTTCCAAGCGTTAAAGGTAAAAGCAGACCAGATTAATGTCTTGGCTGATGACCTTTCTAACTATATTGAAGACTTAAAGAAAGGCGCAATTTCTGAAGAAGAGCGTTTAGAAAACGGTCAGTTGGATGCTGAATTAATGGATAAAGGCGATTATTTTGATGGACTTTTATTTATTGGCGACAAACTAAAGCCCGAAGGACAAGCTTTTATTGATAAAATGGATGCCTTTAGAACAGGCGTTGTTGGAATCTTAGGTAATTCTGATCAATTTAAAGATATTGTAGATGCTGTAAACCAAAAATTCAAAACAGACGAGGTTAAAACCTCTGATGGTCCAACAGTACCTTACTTAAACTATCATTATTTTGGATTCCCTGAAATTGCTTCTATAGCAAAAATGTCTGGACTACAAAACGATGTTAAAACAACGCAATCTGAAGTTCTTTCTGCAATGCTACAAGGACAGTTGAGTGAAGAAATATCTTTAAAAAATTATCAAGCGATTGTTATTCCAGACAAAACAGCTTTCTTCTCAGGAGAAAAATTTACTGGAAAAGTAGTTCTTGGACGTTTTGATAATACATTGAACTTTGATAAAGTAATTGTAAATGGTTCGGAAGTAAATGATTTACAAGCGGGTCAAGTGCAATTAAGCCTTCCAACAGGTAATGTCGGAACAAAAAAGATTCAAGGAGAGCTCATCTATACTGAAGGAGGAGAACAAAAAAGTATTCCTATTGCTTCAGAATATACAGTGATCAATAGACCAAATTCTGCTACAATTGCTGCAGATAAGATGAATGTAGTCTACCGTGGTGTTGAAAACCCAATGACCATTTCATTTGCTGGTGTTGATGACAATAGCGTTTCAGCTAGTGGAAATGGATTACGAAGAATCAAGGGTAGTTCTTATATGATGAGCCCTAAAACAGGAAAAACAGTAACGATTAATGTAGTCGGTAAATTGCCTGACGGAGCTCCTGATGCAAGAGATTCTAAGGAATTCCGTATCAAAGATATTCCACGCCCTGTAGGAACGATGCGTAATGATGATTCTGGTTCATTAAAAATGACAAGAGAAGCAGTAGGTTCAGCACCTGTAGGAGCAGCGCTGCCAGACTTTGACTTTGAATTAAACCTAAAAGTAAATAGCTTTAAGTTTAAAGCACCAGGAGCTGCGACTGTTTTAGTTCAAGGGAATAAATTAAATACAGCTGCTAAAAATGCACTCAAAAAAGTAAAAAGGGGTGATGTAGTTCAAATTTTTGATATCAAAGCAAAAATACAAGGGAATACATCATACAATTTAAGAAAGATTTCTCCCGTTCTTATTGAGTTAACAAACTAATAATTTTATAATTATGAATCTCAAGAATTTAATTCTAATAGCATTTGCTTTTGTAATGACTTCTTCTGTGTACGCACAAGGGAATATCCTGAATGCAAAAACACCAGATGAAATGTTCGAGATTACAGACGAGCAAAAAGCAAATGATAATGATACGCCGCTTCCTTATGGGTATGTAGAAAAAAGAGATGTTCTTTGGTCTAAAAATACATGGGAAGTAATTGATCTAGATGAGCGTGTTAATTTTCCTTTGTACTATCCTACTGATACCATTAGTACAGGATCAGACAGACGTTCATTGTATCAAGTCTTAATGAAAAACATTAAGAATGGTAAAATTGATGCTATCTATGATGATTCATATTTTACTAATAAAATCACATTAGATGATATCGCTGCTGCCTTAGAGGTTACAGATACAACCGATGATGGTAGAAGAGAGCAAAATGAAGGTTTACCTATCTCTGATTATAATATTGAGACGAGACGTATTACAGCCCAAGATATCAATGCATATCACGTGCGTGGATATTGGTATGTTGATAAGCGTCAAGGTGAATTAAAGTACCGTCTATTAGGAATCGCTCCAGTTTCTGGAGATGTAAACTTCTTAGATGATGCTTCACAAGAAGATATCGAGCTTTTTTGGGTATGGTTCCCAGGAGCAAGAGAAATATTGCATAAAGCAAAAGCCTTTAATCGAAAAAACACCTCCATGCCTATATCATTTGACCATTTGTTGAATAGTAGGCGATTTAGCGGAGTGATCTATCGAGAAGATAATGTACAAGGTGATAGACAAGTCAAAGATTACATCAACAACAATGCGATGATGCAATTATTGGAGTCTACTCGTATTAAAGAAACCATACGAGATCTAGAGCAAGATCTTTGGAATTACTAGTGTAGTATAAACAATACCAAAACCCATTTAGGATGTATCTTCTAAATGGGTTTTTTTTGTCTCATTTTTTGAGTTGTAATAGATTTTAAATCCATTTGCTATACTACATTAGTATCTTTGTAGCCTATGCAAGAAGTAGATTATATTATTGTGGGTTTAGGATTAGCAGGGATTGCTTTTTGTGAGCAATTAGAAAATGCAAATAAAACCTTTATTGTTTTTGACAATGGGATCGATGGTGCCAGTCGTGTGGCAGCAGGACTCTATAATCCGGTGATTTTAAAAAGATACACACTCCCTTGGAAAGCAACGGAGCAGTTGGATATCGCAGTACCGTATTTTAAAAAAATAGAACAAAAAATAAAGGCGAACTGTATTCAGGAGATGCCTGTTCAAAAGGTGTTTTATTCTGCCGAAGATCAAAATAATTGGTTTGCTGCTTCAGATAAACCGGAGCTTGGTCGGTTTATATCTCCTGTGCTTATTCCAGATAATAACCCTCATGTTTTAGCCCCCTACACCTATGGTCGTGTGCTAGAAACCGGTAGAATTGATATTAAAAAATTACAAAAAAACTATCAAGCCTATTTGGAGACTAAGCACGCTTTCGCGAAAGCGGACTTTGAACATTCACAAATTAAATGTACAGATCAGGGAGTTGAGTATAAAGGAATACGTACGAAGCGCATTGTGTTTGCCGAAGGATACGCGCTTAAAAAGAATCCGTATTTTAAACAGTTGCCGCTCGTTGGAAACAAAGGGGAATATCTCATTATAAAAGCAAAAGATTTACAACTAACCGCAGCAATTAAAACATCTTTCTTCATTGTGCCTCTTGGAGATGATTTGTATAAAGTAGGCGCTACCTTTAATTGGAAAGATAAAGATACCCTTCCCACTGAAGAAGCGAGCGCAGAACTTGTAGAAAAACTATCTTCTTTGATTACCTGTGATTATGAAATTGTAGACCAAGAAGTAGGAATGCGTCCCACGGTAGGGGATCGCAGAGCGTTATTGGGTGTACATCCCGAATATTCGCAATTGGTTGTCTTTAACGGCTTAGGTACTCGAGGAATTATGATGTCTGCTATGCTGGCTATGAATCTCTTTGATTATTTAGAACATCAGAAAGAGCTGCCTGCGGAGATTAATATCACACGTTTCGGAAAAAAAAATAAAGAAGCTAAGAGTCTGTAAGCAGATCCTTCGTCTTATCATATTTCATGAAAAAGTTAATCCAGATATTTCGCGAAAGCCTCATAATCACGGGTAAAAATACAACCATAGTGCCTACAATTGCTAAAAAGGTATTTACTAAGGTGGCTCCAATAAAAAAATACGTAATCGCAAAGGCAATGGAGGCAAACATAATTCCTACAGGGTAGCTTACGTACATCGCTCCATAAAAAAAAGAAGGCTCAATTTTATATTTAGTATCACAATGTGCACAACGCTCGTGCATTTGCAATGTCTGCGAGAGCTTGTAAGGGTTGGGTTGAATGTACATGGATTGATTCTGACAAACAGGACATTTGCCAAATAGAATGCTATTCAATTTTGTTCCTTTTAAAATTGCCATAATGATGTTGATTTAAAGTACAAATTTAAGCATCTTTGCACTCTTCTTTTTAGGGAGATCATAACTTTTATCTATATAGATATGCTTAATATTCACAATCTTTCAGTATCCTTTCAAGGAGAGTATCTTTTTGAAGAAATAACCTTTAGACTCAACGGGGGAGACCGTGTTGGATTGGTGGGTAAGAATGGAGCTGGAAAGTCAACGATGCTACGGATTATATCTGGAGAGCAAGAATATGATACAGGGTCTATTGCGATTGAAAAAGAAATCCAAATAGGATTTTTGAAGCAAGATATTGATTTTGTAGAAGGCCGAACGGTTCTTGAAGAATCATATGAAGCCTTTGCTGAAATAAAGAAGCTAGAAAAGCAATTAGAAGAAATTAATACCCAGCTTTCAGAACGTACCGATTACGAAAGTGATAGTTATAATCAGCTTATGATTGATCTCAATGAGATTCAACATCAGTATGAGATTCATGGGGGATATAATTATCAAGGCGATACAGAGCGTATTTTGCAGGGGCTAGGTTTTAAAAGAGAAGATTTTGACAAACTCACAGATACCTTCTCTGGTGGATGGCGTATGCGTATTGAGCTAGCGAAGCTATTACTTCAAAGTAATGATATTCTTTTGCTGGATGAGCCTACTAACCATTTGGATATTGAATCTATTATATGGTTAGAAGGGTTTTTAAAGAATTACTCAGGGGCTGTCGTGATTGTATCTCACGATAAGATGTTTTTGGATAATGTGACCAATCGCACTATAGAAATATCATTAGGTCGTATTTATGATTACCCAAAAGCGTATAGTGATTATTTGGTGTTACGTCAAGAATTAAGAGAACAACAACTCGCCTCTCAGAAAAATCAACAAAAGCAAATTGAGCAAACCGAAAAACTCATAGAGAAATTTCGAGCAAAGGCCTCAAAAGCAACCATGGCCCAATCGCTGATCAAAAAACTAGATAAGATTGATCGCATTGAAGTAGATGAAGATGATAATAGTGTAATGACGCTTAAATTCCCTATTTCTTTGACTCCTGGAAAAGTAGTGATAGAAACCGAAGGTATTGCCAAAAGCTATGGAGATAAAAAAGTATTGCAAAATATAGATCTTCTCGTAGAGAGAGATACTAAAACAGCTTTTGTAGGGCAGAACGGACAAGGGAAATCTACACTTGCAAAAATCATCGTGGGAGAGTTGGAACATCAAGGGCATCTCAAACTAGGTCACAATGTGCAAATAGGGTATTTTGCTCAAAACCAAGCCGAATATCTAGACGGAAGCAAAACGGTAGAAGACACCATGATTGATGCTGCCGATGAAAAAACAAGGCCTAGAGTGCGTGATATTTTAGGATCTTTTCTATTCAGAGGAGAAGAAGTAGATAAATATGTACGCGTCCTTTCGGGGGGGGAGCGCAATAGACTCGCACTGGCAAAGATGATGTTGCAACCTTTTAATGTCTTGGTGATGGATGAACCTACCAACCACCTTGATATCAAATCCAAGAATGTGCTCAAATCAGCTTTAAAGAGCTTTGGAGGAACGCTTATCGTGGTATCGCACGACAGAGATTTTTTACAAGGACTGACAGATAGGGTGTATGAATTTAAAGACCATCGTATTAAAGAATATCTAGGTGATATCGACTATTATCTAGAAAGTAGAGAAGTAGAAAGCTTACGCGAAATTGAAAAAAGAGATGATCAACCCGTAAAAGCGGAAACCAAGAAAGATAATAAGCAATCCTACGAAGATCAGAAAAAACTAAAAGGGCTCAATAATAAGCTAAGTAAGATAGAATCTCAGATCAATAAATTGGAACGAGAAATCAAAGCCATCGATGTAGAGATGGAAATCAATTACGATGCAACCGTGGCGCAGCCAAATTTCTTTGATAACTACCAAAACAAAAAGAAAACACTCGATCAACTTATGGAAGATTGGGGGACAACATCAGAGCAAATTGACAAATTGGGATAATATAGCACTCGTCTTTTAGTGATTATTATTTAATGTGTTTATCTCTTCTGAGTATAAATGAGAGTTCGCGCACGTATTACCCAAAGAACTCTAAAGTGGGATTCTGTTTAAATTATGAGTTTTTTAACGATATGATACAAAGAGCCTGCATACTTTTGTGCCGATTCATTTTTATAAAATGTTGTAGAATGCGATCAGCTCACCATAACCAACCCAAAATTTATGAGAATATTTTTACAAATTGTTGTTAGCCTCCTTATTGTGGCCCTAGGTGGCTTTGCTATGATGAAGCTTTTTGGTATGGATAAAAAAGAAAGGCCAAAGCCAAAACCTGTGGTTAAAACTGTTTTTGTAGATACGGTGCAAAATGGGTTAGTGCCTATAGTCATCGAAGCTAATGGAAATCTTACCGCAAAACGTAGGGTAGAGCTATATTCAGAAGTACAAGGAGTGCTTATTGGAGGGGCTAAAGTGTTTAAGCCTGGACAAGTTTTTAGAAAAGGAGAAACCCTTTTGCGATTGGATGCTGCCGAGTTTAGAGCAAGTGTCAATTCTCAAAAAAGTAATTTAATCAATCAAATTACAGCTATACTGCCAGATTTAAGATTAGATTACCCTACTGCTTTTTCAAAATGGGAAACCTATGTGAATACATTTGATATTAATAAGTCATTGCCAGAATTACCGCAAATTACTTCAGATAAAGAACGCTATTTTATTACAGGGCGTAATATCCTTACATCCTATTATAATGTGAAAAACTTAGAACAACGATTGTATAAATATCGTATTGTGGCTCCTTTTACTGGAATATTGACAGAAGCCAATGTGACAGAAGGTGCCTTGGTGAGAAGTGGGCAAAAAATTGGAGAGTTTATAGAAACAGGAATTTATGAACTTCCTGTGGCGATTAGCAAGAGTTACGCAGATTTATTAAAGGTCGGTAAGGAAGTGACGTTAAAAAACTTAGACGATTCAAAAGAATATAAAGGTGTCGTTACACGTATTAATGGAAATATTGAGCAAGCTTCTCAAACCATTACGGCTTTTATAGAAGTAAAAGACGAAGCCCTAAGAGAAGGGATGTACCTCGAAGCAAAACTCAATGCACGTGAGGAGACAGATGCTATTACTGTAAATAGAGATTTATTACAATCAGAAAGGCAATTATTTGTGCTTAGGGACTCCGTTTTAGATATGATAGAGGTGAAACCTGTTTATTTTTCTGAAAAATCGGTGGTAGTCAAAGGAGTGCCTAACGGGACTATTATTGTCAATAAACCTGTTCCTGGAGCCTATGCTGGAATGAGAGTAAAAGTATATGAACAAACGACAACAGCAAAAAACGAATAAGTCATGAGAAAATTAATCTCTTACTTTATAAAGTATCACGTCGCTGTAAATGTCATTGTGATTGCCTTTGCCGTTTTAGGAATTTTGGGAGCGCAATCTATGCGCTCTTCATTTTTTCCGTTAGTAGATTCAAAAAATATACTGATCACTATTGTGTATCCTGGAGCCTCTCCTCAAGAGGTGGAAGAAGGGATTGTCTTAAAAATAGAAGACAACCTTAAAGGATTAGCAGGCGTAGATAGGGTGACATCGACTTCAAGAGAAAATAGCGGGAGTATCAATGTCGAAATAGAAAAAGGAGAAAATATTGATTTCATGCTTCTGGAAGTAAAGAATGCGGTAGACCGAGTGCCGTCATTTCCTTCAGGCATGGAGCCTTTGGTGGTCTCAAAACTAGAATCGGTACGACAAACCATTTCTTTCGCGGTAAGCGGAAAAGACATTCCACTAGCCACTCTAAAACAAATAGGACGTCAAATTGAAAACGACCTTAGAGGAATAGAAGGAATTTCACAAATTAGTATCTCTGGATATCCTGATGAAGAGATTGAAATAGCTGTCAATGAAAATAACCTATTAGCCTATAATATTTCTTTTGATGAAGTTTCACAAGCTGTTTCAAGAACTAATATCCTAACCACAGGAGGAACTGTAAAAGCAGATGCTGAAGAATATTTAATACGCGCCAATAACCGGTCGTATTATGGGAATGAACTGGAAAATATCATTGTTAGAGCAGATGCTTCTGGAAGAACCATACGTTTAAAAGACATTGCAACGGTAAGAGATCGTTTTTCTGAAACGCCCAATGCCACTTTCTATAACGGAGAAACGTCACTTAATGTAGTCATCACAAGTACCAACTCAGAAGATCTTATTTCTAGTGCCATAAAAGTAAAAGAATACATAGAAGATTTTAATGTAAAGTATAATAATGTACAGTTAAGTGTAGTCTCAGATCTCTCTAAAACATTAGTACAACGAACAGAGCTCCTTACGGAAAATGCAATTATTGGGATGGTCCTTGTGCTCATTTTCCTAAGTCTCTTCCTAAACACGAGATTGGCTTTTTGGGTGGCTTTCGGGTTGCCTGTGGCATTTTTGGGGATGTTCATGTTGGCACCTTATTTTAATGTGACCATTAATGTGCTTTCCTTGTTTGGGATGATTATCGTTATCGGTATTCTGGTGGATGATGGGATTGTGATTGCAGAAAATATATATCAGCATTATGAAAAAGGCAAAGAACCTATACAAGCAGCTATAGATGGTACCATGGAGGTAATTCCTCCTATTGTCTCTGCGATCGTGACCACGGTATTAGCTTTTGGAATCTTTCTTTTTCTAGATGGTCGAATTGGAGAATTTTTTGGAGAAGTATCGGTGGTTGTGATATTAACACTTGCAGTCTCATTGGTGGAGGCGCTCATTATCCTTCCTGCGCATTTAGCCCACTCAAAAGCCTTGCGTAAAGAAGGAAAAAAACCAACGACCACCATTGGAAGGCTTTTTTCAAAATTGAGATACATCAATACGTTTGGAGATTCGATCATGACGTGGTTGAGAGATCGTGTGTATAGCCCTATTTTAAGAGCAACCCTTAAGTATAAATTTATTACAGTTGCTATATTTTTATTTATCGCTCTTTTAACTGCGGGTAGTTTTGGGGCGGGTATCATAAGAGGGGCTTTCTTTCCTCAAATAGCTAGTGATCGTATTCAGATTACCCTGAATATGCCTAATGGTACCAATGAGAAAGTGAC
>CAYGQJ010000039.1:40167-42739 GCA_964351845.1 uncultured Flavobacteriaceae bacterium
GATGTAGCTGTCAATCATTTAGAGGGTCAGCGGGAAATACAAATATCTGCCGATATTAAAGATGTAAAAACGACCAGTGCAACAGATATTGTGGCAGAGATTCGTAACGAGATTATGCCAGAGATTCTGTCTAAATATCCTACGGTAACCCCTTCTTATGAAGGTCAAAATAGAGAAGCAAATAAGCTCACAGATTCCTTAGGACCTGTAGGGCTTATCGTTATACTGCTTATTTATATTACCATTGCCTTTACCTTCCGTAGTTATAGTCAGCCTATATTATTGATATTGTTAGTGCCATTTAGTTTGCCGGCAGTGGCTTGGGGGCATTGGGTGCATGATTTCCCAGTAAACATCCTGTCTATGTTAGGTATTATTGCGCTGATTGGAATTATGGTGAATGATGGACTCGTCCTTATTGGAAGGTTTAACAGAAACCTCAAAGAAGGGATGTTGTTTGATCAAGCCATTTATGAAGCAGGTAGATCACGTTTTAGAGCGATCTTCTTGACCTCTATTACTACGATAGCCGGATTAGCGCCTTTAATTTTCGAGACCAGTAGACAAGCACAGTTTTTGATTCCGATGGCAATTTCTATCGCCTACGGAATTGGATTTGCAACCGTACTCACTTTGATTCTTTTGCCGATCTTTTTATCCTTCAGTAATAGTATTAAAGTTGGATTGAGATGGGTGTACTTTGGAGGCACAGTTACCAAAGAAGAAGTAGAAAGAGCGATTAAAGAACAAAAAGAAAGTGAGTTGCACCTACATTCAGATGCAGCGTTAAGTCAGGCTTTAGAAGAGAATGAAAAATTACATCCACAACCTATTACAGAACAACCCCATGAGTCTTAAGCAGTATAGCATATCTTTTGTTCTCGTTGTATTCGCTTTCGCGAAAGCGTACGCACAAGAAATCCCTTCTAAAATACTTTCTAAAGAAGAGGCGGTCTCTCTGATGCTTGAAAATAACTTTGGGATCAAATTAGCAAACAATCAAGTTGAAATTTCTGAAAACAACACCAGCATTCTTAATGCAGACTATTTGCCGACGGTAACAGGAAATGCAGGCGCAAATTTTGACAGAACCACCAGTAATACCGATTTTGGGGGCGCTTTAAATCAAGAAGGTGTTCCAAGACCTGATATAGAAATTGTAGGCGCCGAGACCACTCGATATAATGCATCTATAAACCTAGACTATACATTGTTTGATGGATTAGGGCGTTATTATAATTATAAACAGCTTAAAGAGCAGTATAATCTCACACAATTACAAGCCCGTGAAACCATAGAAAATACGATGCTACAGCTTTTTTCTGTCTATTATGAAGTGGCTCGACTTAAAGAAAATGTCCTTATTCTGGAAGAAGCACTCCGAGTGAGTAAAGATAGAGCAGTACGAGCACAGTATCAATTTGAGTATGGGCAAGTAAACAAGCTTCAAGTCCTGAATGCAAAAGTAGATATTACCACCGATAGTATTAATGTATTAAATGCGAGGCAGAGTTTGCGAAACGTGCAACGAGATCTCAATGTAGTTCTCAATAGAGATTTAGAAAATAAATTTCAGGCAGATACAACAGTGACTTTTGTAAATAAGCTTCTTATGGATAGTCATATAGAGCAGGCATTGCAAAATAATGTAACCCTGCTTCAGTCAGAGAAGGATATAATGATCAGTGATTATCAAATTAAAACAGCTAGAGCGTTGTTTTTACCTACGGTTGGTTTGACAGGTAGTTATGGTTGGAATTTGTCTAACAATCCTGCTTCTGCCTTTTTCCCAAGCACGACAAGTACGTCTAATTCTCTTGCAGCGGGAGCTAGCCTGCGATGGAATCTTTTTGATGGAGGGAGATCTATTATTGCACTTAAAAATGCTAAGATTTTTAGAGAAAATCAAGAGCTTGCAAAAGAACAATTAAAACAACAGGTCCAACGCGATATTGCAAATGCAAAAGGAGATTATAAAAATGCCCTTACGATCTATGAATTGCAGACACAAAATGTGAGGACAAATGAGGATAATTTTGAGCGTTCTCAAGAACAATTAAAATTAGGGCAGATTTCAAGCGTTGAGTTTAGGCAAGCACAATTAAACCTACTAAATGCAGAAGTGACTAAGAATGCCGCAAAGTATACAGCAAAATTAGCCGAATTACAACTTTTGCAATTGACAGGGCAGCTTTTAAATGTAGCTTTCTAAGGGAAGGGTCTTAAGTTGTATAGAAGTAATACGTATAATATATAATAAACATGTTTGAGCATTTTTTTCAGTGTCCATATTGTTGGGAAGATGTTTCTATGCTGATAGATCCATCTGTAAATGCATCGTATGTAGAAGACTGTGAGGTGTGTTGCAATCCTATTCAAGTGACTGTTAGTTTTGATCAAGGGGAACTTCAGTCTTTTCAAGCGGAGAGTATTGAGCAATAAGAGTGGCTTTCTTTGTGTAACCAAAAAGGATTGTTGGCACTTGAAGCTTTATTGATTTGCAGTACTTTGCGATTCTTTTTCAAAAATCTTTTATTTTATAGTTTTTGATTGTGGAATAGGTGTTATCTTT
>CAYGQJ010000040.1:0-2974 GCA_964351845.1 uncultured Flavobacteriaceae bacterium
GGCCTGAAATAGGGATTCTAAACGATATTGATGATAGTTTGGAATTTGATATCGCGTTGAGTATTCGTTATCAGTTTTAACAAATAAGACATAAGATCGCTTCGCTGTTGGACGTGAGACCGCTTCGCTGTTGGACGTGAGACCGCTTCGCTGTTGGACGTGAGACCGCTTCGCTGTTAGACGTGAGATCGCTTCGCTTTTAGACGCGGTAGGCACTATTGAAGCATTTTAATGAGACCCTAAAGGATCCATAAATTCACAAAAAAACCGAGACGATTGTCTCGGTTTTTTGTGAACTAATTGTTAGTTAAATGTATGATCTACACCTTATTCACCAACACCTTTTCGTACAACTCTTCATACAATGGTACAATATTATGGATGTCAAACTTGCCAGCTTCTCGCTTGGCATTGTCTTTAAACGTACGTAATGTGGCATCATCTTGTAAGATACGAATGGCATTTTGTGCCATATCGGCTATATTTCCTACGTTAGAAAGGTATCCAGTGACACCTTCTATGTTTACTTCTGGGATGCCTCCAGCATTACTCGATATGACAGGGACTTCATTGACCATGGCTTCTAGTGCGGCGAGTCCAAAACTCTCTGCTTCTGAAGGCAGTAAGAAAAGATCAGAGAAACATAAAATCTTATCGATCTCATTACTATTTCCTAAAAAGCGAACTTTATCTTCGATCCCTAATTCTTTGACGCGTTGCTCTGCGCCTTCTCGCTCAGGGCCTTCCCCGACCATCAATAATTTGGCGGGTAATTCAAGTTGCACTCTGTAGAATACTTCGATGACATCTTGAATGCGTTTTACTTTTCTAAAGTTACTAATGTGTGTGATAATACGTTCATTTTCATTTGCCATTAAATCACGTTGGCAATCGGTGAACTCATTATTTGTCGCCTCCATATCAATAAAGTTAGGCACGACATCTATGTGTCTGGTGATATCAAAAAGGCGTAAGGTATCTGTTTTAAGGCTTTCTGACACCGAAGTAACCACATCACTTTTATTGATACTAAAACTTACGGCAGGGCGGTAAAAAGGGTGACTCCCTACCAGCGTAATATCGGTTCCGTGAAGGGTGGTTACCATAGGAATATGGATACCTTCTTCCTTGAGCATTTCTTTTGCCATATAGCCGGCATACGCATGGGGTATCGCATAATGTACGTGTAAGATATCAATCTTGTGTTTCTTTATGATACGAACCAATTTGCTTGACAATGCCAACTCATAGGGTTGGTAATGGAATAATGGATAGTCAGGTACGTTGACCTCGTGAAAGTGAATACGCTCATTGAGTAGCGCCAATCGTACGGGCTGTTTATAGGTAACAAAGTGAACTTCGTGTCCGCGTTTGGACAGCGCTATCCCCAGTTCTGTAGCAACAACGCCACTACCACCAAACGTAGGATAACAAACTATAGCAATTTTCATGAATCTTGATAACTAATGTTATCTCAAAAGTACTATAATTCTTAGTTTTGTTCTGTTAATGATTTAAAAAATATAACTATGAAAAAAAAATACTGTTTATTACTTTCTCTCTTATCTGTAATATACCTAAATGCGCAAGATTTTATTGAGCAATCTATTGATGAAATATCTGGATCTTTTACCAGCATAAGATTACACGACTTTGATAATGATGGCAGTATGGATATTGTTGGGACTGTAAACGGTTCTTCACAAGTTATGGCTTGGTTTGCTTCTGAAAATGGAGGTTTTGAAAGTCCCGTAATCATAGAAAATGAAAGTGGCGTTCCTGCACGAGATATAGAGTTACTTGACGTCAATAATGACGGCAATATGGATATTGTTGTTATACCATCACTTACCGTCAACAATGTTACTTTTGAAAGACTCGTCTATTACCTAAATAATGGAGATCGAACCTTTGAAAATTTCACCTTAGTCGACCCGAATGCAGGCTCTTCTATAAATAATTTCTTTTCTGTATTTGATGTAGACAATGATGGCTTTGATGATATCGTACTAAGAGGCTTTTCTACTTCTACTAACATTGTATATTATCCAAATACAGGAAATGGTTCTTTTTCTGCTCCAATTATTCTCATAAATGATAGCTCTAGAGAAGTATTTGCGCAAGATTTTAATAATGATGGTCTTGTTGACATCGTTTTAAGTGGCGGTTTTCCTCAATTATATATCAATAATGGAGATGCTACATTTACGTTTAACACCGCATTTAATGATTATCCACCAGCTCAATTTGCGACACTAGCCGTATCTGGACAACTAGACAATAACGAAACACCAGACATCATATTTCCAAACACTAATTTTTCAGACACTGCTGGTGTTATTTGGTACGCAAATGATGGAGATGCCAACTTTACATTTCAAGAAAATATCACGAATCCAACTATAGCAGATGACACCTATACCATCGCAAGAATTACAGATTTTAATAACGACGGAATTAATGATCTGGTTGCAGGAGTCCGATTTAGTTCTGGAATTGGAATTCCTTTTTGGATACAAGACGATGCTTCAAATTTCACACCATTTATAGTTGAAACAACAAGTGATGATATAAACAATAGTCTAGAAGTCTTTGATTTTAATAATGATAGTAAAATGGATTTTATTGTTGGGACCGATGATGGAAAACTCACTTGGTTTGAAAATAACATACCATTATCTGTGGAAGATAATTCTATAAATAGTTTACGTATTTCGCCTAATCCTTCAGAAGGGTTATATACAATCACTACTCCTCAAAACAATCAATTGTATACTATATATGTATATAATGCTTTAGGTCAAAAAGTAGCTATGATAGCGAATAGTAATACGATCGATTTATCGGCACAACCAAGTGGTATTTATATGGCTAAAATTGAAGATCAGTCAAGGACTTCTATCACTAGCAAAAAACTTATAAAGCTGTAAGTCAGGTAATATGCGCTTTCGTACTTCGGCTATGCTTACTATAC
>CAYGQJ010000040.1:3074-42424 GCA_964351845.1 uncultured Flavobacteriaceae bacterium
TAAAGCTGTAAGTCAGGTAATATGCGCTTTCGTACTTCGGCTATGCTTACTATACATTTCTGTCCAGTATACGCTTTCGTACTTCGGCTATGCTCAGCATAAACTTCAGCTTTGCTGAAAGCGAACTAATCAATAATGGATTCATAAATCACTTCTTGGATTCTAGTGCGTAATCCTGAGGTGACCAATTTACGATTTTCCATCGTAGGAAAGGTACGATTGGATAAAAACACATAGACAAGGTCCTCCTCTGGGTCTGCCCATGTATAGGTGCCTGTAAAACCACTATGGCCAAAACTAGTCATAGATACACACCCACAGGTAGGACCACTCCCTTCCAATTGCGGTTTATCAAAACCAACACCTCTTCGTACGTTTTTATCACAATAGGTACAGGTATTGAACTCCTCTAGCGTTTCTTTAGAAATGTATCGTTTACCTCCGTAATAGCCGTTTTGGAGATACATCTGCATCATTTTTGCCACATCATTGGCATTGCTAAAAAGTCCTGCGTGTCCTCCTATATTGCTTTGCATGGCTGCCCCCATATCGTGTACATATCCCTGTACTTTTTGATTGCGCCAATAGGTGTCGTTTTCTGACGGTACAATAGATCTTTTTGACAGTCGATCCAACGGCTTGTACCCTGTTCTGTTTGCTCCCAAGGAATTATAAAATCGTTCTGAGGTCAGTTTATTAAGATCTTTACCGTAATAATCTTCTAGGAATTTCTTCATCAAATAATACGGTAAATCGCTGTATTTATAGGAAAGTCTGTCTCTCAAATCACTCTCTCCAATACGCTGTATGATGGTGTCTGGATAGTCACTTCGGAGATACATCTCATCTGCTATTTTGATGTTGAACTCTTTGGAGTAGGCACTACGGTAATAGTCTTTAGATGGTTTTTTAGTCACCGTATCCATCGTTGCGAGATAAAAAGGAATCCATGCCTTAAAACGTGCATAATGTGACAATGCTTTGCGTAAGGTAATGTTTGATTTATTGGTTCCTTTGAGTTCAGGGATTAATTCGCCTAACGTATCATCTAGCGAAATAGAGCCTTGGCTTCGTAATTCCATGATCAAAGGAAGAGAGGCTAGTATTTTGGTCATAGAAGCCACGTCATAGACATCATTTGATGTGACTCGACGTTTTTTTGTGTAGGTGTGGTATCCAAAACTTTTATTGTAGATCACCTTCCCTCTACGCGCGATGAGCACTTGTGCTCCGGGCATCATAGCTTGTGTAAGACCTGAACGAACAAGGGCATCTACCTTTTTATGTAAACTATCAGAACTCATCCCTACCTCTTCTGGGATTCCATAAGAAAGCCGGCGTAACGTACCTGATTCAAAACCCGTACCTGCGGGAGCATTTGTGAGAGATACAGGAAGTTTTCCTTTACTTGGAATCGCTCCAAAAATAAGCTGCGCGCTTTTCTCTTGAGCAATTTCACTGTTTTGATAACTATGAATAATCCCTTCTATATTTTCTGTAGTTAACAGATCTAACATTGCATAGGGTCGTACAAATAAGTCTAGCACTACATCATTGGTGCGAGCGATCTCATAGAGCCATGTTTTTTCTTTATCTGTAAAGGCATACGATTTCCATGGATTTGCATTGGATCTATGAAAACCAATAATAACATAGTTGTACTTTTTTAATTTGGTAATCATTTCATCAAGAGTCGCCGCTTTTACCTGCGTCACTTGATCGTACTTGCGCATTTCTTTTAAGAATTGGTTTCCTGAATCATCACCTAGAGCGACATAGGCAATTTTCTTTTCGTCCAGATTCTTTACAGGAAGGATATCATTTTTATTTTTTGTGATCGTCAACGCATTTTCAATGGCAGCACTATACACCACATCGTCTAACGTTGTATTCAAATCTGCTACCAAATTTTCAGTCGACACTGGGGTATACTTTGATAAACCGACTTTGTATTTTGCGTAGAGTATTTTTTTGACAGAATGGGCAAGACGCTCTTCTGTAATTTCATTTTTTTCTAAAGCTTCTTTAATCTTTAGAGCAGCGGCGGGTACATCCTTGCTAATTAAAAGAATATCATTTCCTGCTTTGAAGGCGGCTAGGTCAATTTCACCAGGCCCCTTAAAATCAGAAGCCCCTTTCATATTAAGTGCATCGGTAAAGATCAAACCGTGGAAGCTCAAACTATCTTTAAGTATATTGGTCACTAACGTAGGTGAGATAGAGGTCGGATAGCCATTTTCAGGTACTAAATTTGGCACATTGAGGTGCGCCACCATCACACTAGCCACACCAGCTTCTATGATAGGCTTATACGGGTACATCTCTATGTTTTTGAGACGTTCTAGCGTAAAATCGAGTGTTGGTAAGGTTTCATGACTATCTTGGTCAGTATCGCCATGACCCGGAAAATGCTTAGCACTTCCCAATACGCCTGTACTTTGCATCCCTTCAAGAAAGGCTATGGCTTTTTCAGTGACATTTATTTTATCTTCTCCAAACGAACGGTTTCCAATGATAGGATTGGCAGGATTCACATTAATATCGACGACAGGGCCAAAATTAATATGTACACCTAGTCGTTTGCAGTGCTCGCCGACACGCTCTCCAACTTGTTTGACAATACGATTGTCTTGTATCGCGCCCAAAGTCATATTCCACGGGAATGCATAGGTGCTATCCAGTCTCATTGAGAGTCCCCACTCGGCATCCATTCCTATCAATAGAGGCGTGTTTGCCAGCTCTTGGAATTCATTATTGAGTTTTGCTTGTCGCAAAGGGCCACCTTTAGAAAAAATAATTCCTCCTATATGCTGCTCTTTAATCAAGGCACGTATCTTATCTACTTTTGCTTTGGGATCACTTGAAAAAACATCCACCATAAAGAGCTGTCCAACACGCTGATCTACGGTCATACTGGTGTATACGCTGTCTACCCATTTGCGTTGTGCCTCTATATCATTTGTGTAAAGCGGGTACGACTGCTGCGCAAGCGCAAAAAATGGGAGGCAACAAAAACTAAGAAAAAGTAGG
The DNA here is from genome assembly GCA_964351845.1 of uncultured Flavobacteriaceae bacterium. Lineage (GTDB taxonomy): Bacteria > Bacteroidota > Bacteroidia > Flavobacteriales > Flavobacteriaceae > Dokdonia. Next base: position 6,105 of record CAYGQJ010000040.1, read on the forward strand.
TATTTCCTAAACTGCATATATCAATAATTATGTGTAACAAATCACTATGTTACTCGCTTCTTTAAAGACACCTAATCATGTTATAAAAAAGTAAGTTGGGTGTAACCCGCATGATGCATTAGAAAATCTATTACGGTTTGAAACTACTGCAAAATAGTACGCTTTACTCTATTTTTTAATATAACCATAGCGGTGCTATGCTTACATTAACAAAACATCCTATTTTATGGTACTTTCAAACCTCATCACAAAGTTCTAACGCATCATGCGAGTATAACGAATTTACTAAGAATGGTTCCGCTTTCGCGAAAGCGTATAAAAAGTTAACAAAATATTATTAACCATGCTTATAAAGCGTTAGAAAAGTGAAAAACGTATGTAACGTCTAGAAAAAAGCAGAAAAAGTTATTTTCTCAAAAAACGGCTATGCCAACTTTCGATCGCAGGTACTTCCCAGTGATTTTTATATTCTTCTAGATTGGTCACTAGGTTATTAAAAACAATGGTCTTTTTACCGACGGCACCGTCTTTTGCCATTTTTTTGAAATCGATAAGATTCTTGTAGTGAATGCGATCATTTTGGTAGTAGGTCACATTCATTTTATCCAGAAGGTCGACGCCTAAATTTTCTTGAATTGCCTGTATAAAGCGTACTTGGCTATCTATAGAACAGCCACTTGCCGTCGCTTCTGATTGATCTAAAGCAATAACAATAAAGCGCTTGTATTTTACTTCAAAGCCTGCTTTGAGCGCTGCACCATGTGCTGTCCACGATGTAAGAAAGGTAGATAGGTCTTTTTCAAGCTGTACGACTTGGTCTTCTGTAAATGCTTTATCACTTTGGTATATCCAAACACGTGATTGATCAGAAAGGGTGCTAAAATCTACTAGCATATAGGCTTTTATTTATTAGAATAAACTAAAAGAATCGTATTTAATGTATCGATACAAAAGTCGAATAATCACAATCAAAATAACTAGACCTCCGGGAACAGATATAAAATCAATCAGGGAGAGTTTTGTCTTTTTCTTGGTATTGGATTTCATATCGTGGTTACTATAGTTCGTCGGCAGCAGCAATCATTTCTGCTACGTCCATCACTTCGATACTGTCTTCCTTTTCTTTGTTTTTGATACCGTCTGTCATCATGGTGTTACAGAATGGACATCCTGCGGCAATGATATCTGGTTTTACTTCCAGCGCTTGTTCTGTACGCTCTATATTTACGTCTTTATTTCCTGGCTCAGGTTCTTTAAACATTTGTGCTCCACCTGCACCACAACAGAGACCGTTGGTTTTACATTTACGCATTTCTACCAATTCTACTTCGAGTTTGCGTAATAAGTCACGAGGGGCTTCATACACATTATTGGCACGTCCTAAATAGCAAGGATCATGAAAAGTGATTCGTTTTCCTTTAAATTTTCCTCCTTCTACCGTCAGACGTCCATCTTCGAGCAACGATTTTAAAAACTGTGTATGATGCACAACTTCATAGTTACCTCCTAAAGATGGGTATTCATTCTTTATGGTATTAAAGCAATGCGGACAAGCGGTTACTATTTTTTTGATTTCGTATCCGTTAAGTACTTCGATGTTGGTCACTGCCTGCATTTGAAACAGAAACTCATTTCCCGCTCTTTTTGCAGGGTCTCCAGTACAACTTTCTTCGGCACCTAAAACAGCAAAGTCAACGTTGGCTTTATTTAAAATACGCGCAAAAGCTTTGGTTATTTTTTTTGCTCTATCATCAAAACTACCGGCACAACCTACCCAAAATAATACTTCAGGTTTTTTGCCTTGTGCCATATATTCGGCCATGGTGGGTACTCTTAGTGGTTCACTCATAGTGTATGTTTGTGCTTTCGTGCCTGCCTGCTGGCAAGCAGGAAAGCGAAATTATTATGATCTAATCTTTAAAAACCTGAATGGTTACTTCTTTATCTACCAGCTCCGTAAAGTTTCCTTTATAGCGAGTGGCTTTTACAAGATGATTATCTATCCAATGATAGTTCCCTCCTCTTGGCTTCCCCATGAGTAAGCTATGATAGTTAAATCCATGCTTTTTCAACCATGTTTCTGTATAGCCTCTGTGCTCTTCGGTACGCGAAGTGAAGAAACAAATGATATGTCCTTGACTATACCAATTGTTTAAGGTCTTTAATGCATCTGGGTATACTTCTGCTGTAAGCATACGTTCTGGCTCTTCATTTGGGATATCGTCACAAATAGTCCCATCAATATCGATCAGGTAATTTTTAATACCGTCAGGAAGTACTGGGCTTATATGCTCACCGTCTTCTAATTTCTCGCTTAATAACTTATCTACATCTTCCTTATTCATTTCTTAGGGTTGTTATGGTTTATGGATTTAAAATCTTCTTTACTTATTCGTATAAAATGAGCCTGTACGCGGACTCCTTCTTTTTTTAGGCTCGGATCATTAAGATCCATTCTTGCTCTGCGTAAGGCTTCTTCTGATAATGCTAATACTTGTTTTTGAGAACAATAATCACAGGTGATTTTTTGAACTTTTACAGAATCTATTTGTTTTTGTTCGCTAAAAAATATTCGGGTATACACTTTAAATTGCAAACTATCTTTTCTCCAGCTATGCTGGGCGCTTACCACAAAGGGAACGCATAGAAAGGATACTATGACCCAGTGTTTAGCTTTCATCTACCCAATTTGCTCTATCCATTTGATTAAATGGCCATGGTGCTCCATTATTTTCAATATTCGTCATGGCGTTGTTCAAATCACTTGGTGCTGAACTTTCTTCCATCACCATATAGCGACGCATATCCATAATAATACTCAATGGATCTATTCCAATAGGACATGCTTCTGTACACGCATTACACGTCGTACATGCCCATAATTCTTCTTTACTGATATAATCGTCTAGTAACTGCTTTCCATCTGGTTGGAAAGAGCCATTTTGATCTATATTTTTCCCTACAACCTCTAAACGATCACGGGTATCCATCATAATTTTACGAGGCGATAATTTTTTTCCTGTTTGATTGGCTGGACATTCACTTGTACAACGACCACATTCTGTACAACTATATGCATTCATCAGTTGCACCCAGTTTAAGTCGATCACATCACTGGCTCCAAATTTCTCTGGATCTCCTTCCTCTTCGGCAGGCGCTGCAAATGGATCGGCATTGGGGTCCATCATTAGCATGACTTCTTTGGTCACTGCATCCAGGTTGTCAAGCTCTCCTTTGGGTTTTAACTTTGCATACCACGTATTTGGGAACGCTAGTAGGATGTGTAAATGTTTAGAATAGTATAAGTAATTTAGAAAGACTAAAATTCCGACAATGTGTATCCACCAAGCGCTTCGTTCTAGAACAATAAGCGATGATTCTGACATCCCTTCAAATAAAGGGGCTATGTATTGACTTATTGGAAAAGCACCTACCAATCCACCTTCTGATGCATAATGGGCTGCGCCTATGGTTTGTAATTGTAAATCTGCGGCATTCATGACTAAGAAAAGGGTCATCAATACCATTTCAAAATAAAGGATGAGATTTCCATCCATTTTGGGCCAGCCTTTCATTTCTGGGCTTAAGAAACGTTTCAATCGTATTACATTACGTCGCACCCAAAATACAATAACTGCTACAAACACAAGAAAAGCTAAAATCTCAAAACTCCCGATTAAGAAATCATACAACCCACCTAAGAATCCGAAGATACGGTGTGTTCCAAAAAGACCATCGATGATAATCTCTAATACTTCTATGTTGATAATAATAAAACCTATATAGACGACAACGTGTAGTATTCCTGAAACAGGACGTTTTACCATCTTATATTGCCCTAAAGCAATCTTAGCCATATTACGCCAGCGTAAAGGCTTATTATCCGATCTATCTACCTCTTTTCCGAGTTTGATATTGCGGAATAATTTTCTGCTATTTTTTGTAAAGAAACCAACCCCTAGAACAAGGATGATCAAAAATATAATGTTAGGTACGTATTGCATAATCGTTCGTTAGTATCCCCCTAACGTAACGAATCTTTAGGTGGATTATACTCCTTTGCTTTTTTACCAAAAAGAGAGAAATGTACATATCGCTTAGGATGTAATCGCATATCCTCTAGCAATAATTCCATCTGCTTTGTGGTACGTTCCAAATTTACGTAAACTTGGTCATCCTGCAAAAGCTTTCCTGCCGTTCCTTGACCAGTTTTTAAATTATTTGCGATAACTTCAAAATCTGAGGTTAATTTTTCAATATTTGCTACCATAGTTCCTATCTCTATTTGAGAAAGTGAATCTGAGATCTTCACAAAATTGGTTGAGATCTCCTCAAAGTTTGCCATGGTGCCGTTAATCTTTTCTTTATTATCAGCCAATAGCCCATTCATGGACCGTGATGTTGTTTTTAGCTCTCTTGAAATGTACGAGAAATTGGCAATGGTTTCTTTTAGATTATTTTGTGTATTTACGTCCATGACTCGATTAAAGGACTTTACCAAAGAATCGGTGTCATTAATAGCAGATTCAATAACCGCTTGTAGTGGTTCTAGACGATCAGTAACTAATTCCATGATGCCATTATCAATCTCTGAAGTAAGGGTATCTCCATCTTTTGCAAGTTCGCCCTCATAACTCGGAATGATCGCAAGGTTTTTTCCACTTATAAAACCAATACCATACACTCTTGCAATGCTTTTATTTGAAAACTCAAAGTCATTAACAACATCAAAATGAACTCTCAATTTTCCTGTTTTGTCTGCAAACTTGATAGAAATCACTTTTCCAACGGTGAGACCATTGATGGTCACATTAGCCCCCGGCGCAAGCCCCTCTACATTGTCATACAGCGCATAGAAATTTCTATTTTTATCGAGTAAGTTTTTCCCTTTAAGGTAGTTGTAACCACCAATAACAACAACGAGTGCTACAATGGCAAGTATTCCTGTTCTGACTTCTCTTGAAATTTTAAACATATAGTATTTTATACAGACAACAAATGTAGGAATTTAATAAGCACCTTCCCTTTAAGGAATCATTAATTTAACACTTGTTTTAATGGGACTTGAATGTTATTTTTTTCGAAAGAAACAATAAATGCAGTGCTGTAGCCCTTTGCTTTTGCCTCTTCTAGTTTTCTTTGAATCTCCGTATAGTTGGAGGTCTCTCCATAATAATATTTATACAAGCGATCTTTTTTAGTGCGAGATATTTCTTTAAGCCCTTTAAAGTTGTAGGGTTTAGTCTCTAATTTTGTTTTACTCGCTGCCAATTGTACTTTAAAGGTGACGCCCTCTACAATCTTGTCAGGGACCGTACTCTTCACCTCCTCTATCTTTTCTGCTTTTCCTTCGTTAGCAATCGTCTCATTATCTAAATAACTAAACACTCTTCCCTTATACTCTGCAACAGCAGAGGCTATAGATTTTGCCAATGCTTGTTGTCCTTTTGAAGAATTAAGGTATTTTCTTTCTTGGGTATTGGTAATAAATCCTGTCTCTATCAATACGCTAGGCATCACTGTTTGATGTAATACAATAAATCCTGCTTGTTTTACGCTTCGGTCTTTACGCTTCAATTTTTTTCTGAAGTTGTCTTGTACTAAAGAGGCTAGAAATACACTTTGATCTAAAAATTCTTCTTGCATTAATTCCAATCCTATCGCCGACTCTGGAGAGTTCAGATCGTATTGCGCATACGTCTCTTCATAATTTTCTTCTAGAAACACTACCGAGTTTTCTGCTTTTGCTACATTAAGGTTGGTTGCGTTGCGATGTAAACCAAGCACATACGTTTCTGCTCCGTACGCTTGAGAAGTGTGGGCGTTACAGTGGACAGAGATAAATAGGTCTGCTTCAGCTCTGTTTGCGATCTTGCCTCTTTCGTGTAAATCTATAAAGACATCTTTTTTACGTGTGTAGATCACCTCAACGTCTTTATTTTTCTCAAGTTCTTTTCCTAGAGCTAATACGATCTTGAGGGCTATATCTTTTTCTGGAGATCCAACTTTAGACGGTTTTCCGTGATCTTTGCCCCCGTGACCCGCATCAAGTACCACCTTGAACTTTTTTTTAGGTGGGTTTTGTGTTAAAGAAGTCGCATTTACATTAACAAAACCCAAGAGTAGCGTTAAATAAATACTAAATGAAATCAAATTACGCATCCTTTTCATCAAAATCTAATCTTTTAAGCGTTAGTTAGCCATATTATATACCAGCTAACGTAAAATGTTCACTGGTTATTTTCAAAATTACAAGAATTGAATTTCAACCCAAAAAATATACGTAATTTTGACACTCATAAATGATGCTTGTCACACAAAAATAGGATTAATCCCATTGCAAACAAAAACTGTATACTTTTCTTTAGTCATTTGTCTATTCCTGCTTAGTCCATTTTTGCTAACGGCACAGGAGTTCCCAACCAACAATAATGCCATTCCGGCAAAGAAGAATGATACGACCACTACCAAGGCTATAGAGGAGGACCTGAGTACGCTTTCGCGAAAGCAAACCCTTAAAGACACCACTGGCGTAGTAAGAGATAGTGTACGTACCGACTCTGTAAAAATAAAAAAAGAACCCCTTACAGATAAAGTAGCTTACAAGGCAACTGATTACCAACGCATGAGCCGTAGTAAGAAAAAAATATTTCTATACAACGAAGCTGAAGTCATTTATGAAGATATCCAAATTAATGCGGGAGAGATCATTCTAGATTATGAGAATAATACTGTTTTTGCCAAAGGAATTAAAGATTCGAGTGGGGTGTATACCCAGATTCCCATCTTTAAACAAGGACTCAATGAGGTAAAGCCCGATTCGATTAAATTTAATTTTGACTCAGAAAAAGCATTGATTTTTGGTTCTAGGGTTGAAGGAGCTAATGGTCAGGATATTAATATAAAATCTGAAATTAGTAAACGTGTGAGCGACTCTGTGATATTTATGCGTAATGTAAAAATCACAACGAGTAAAGATTTAGACAACCCAGAATATTACTTTTATTCGAGAAAAGTGAAATTTGTCCCAGGGCAAAAATTGGTAACCGGTCTTACCAATATGTATATCGCAGATGTCCCGACACCTATCGGACTTCCCTTTGCTTTTTTCCCTTTGGATAAACAAAAGAGTGTTTCTGGTTTTATTGTACCTAGCCCTGGTGAAACCAGACAGCGAGGGTATTTTTTACAAAACGGAGGGTATTATTTTGCGCTAAGTGATTTTTATAACCTTGCCATCACAGGAGATTATTACACCAACGGTAGTTATGCCCTGCGTGCCGATTCTGATTATAGATTGCGCTACAAGTTTAATGGACGTTTGAGTTTTAACTTTGAAAAAATCTTGGCGAGTGAGCGTGGTTTACCCGATTTTTCTGAGCGGAATACCTATAACATTCGATGGTCACACTCACAGGATCCAAAATCAAGTCCTAACAGCCGATTCTCTGCTTCTGTGAATTTAGGAAGTAGTGACTTTTTTCAGCAATCATTAAATCAAAGTAATACAGGGAATTTCTTGAATAACAATTTTAGTTCTTCGGTGTCTTACTCACGCACATTTGCAGGAAAAACGCCTGTTAACCTTACTGTGGCTGCCCAGCACTCTCAGAATTCACAAACAGAGGTCATTAACCTGACACTCCCCTCGGCACAATTAAATGTAGATCGTATTTTCCCATTTGCCCCAAAAACAGGTGCTAAAAAAGGTGTTTTTCAAAACATCAACTTTAGTTATTCGTTACGTGCCAATAACCAATACGTAACCACAGATAGCCTGTTTTTTACTTCAGAAATGTTTAAAGATGGGCGTTCAAGTATACAGCAAAGTGTTCCGATTTCGACCAACTTTAAGGTATTTAAATACATCAGTGCTACTGTAGGGGCTAACTACACAGAAAATACAGTATTTACAACCATAAATCAATCCTTTGATGAAGAAAATAGAGAGGTTGTAAGAGATACGATTAACGGGCTTGCTTCCTACAGAACCTATGGCACAAGTGCTAGTTTAGGAACGACTATTTATGGTATTTTCCCTTTTAAAGAAGGAAGTAAAATACAATCAATACGACATGTGATACGTCCAAATGTTGGGATTAGTTATACCCCTGCTTTTGATCAATTTTTTGATAGTTATCAGCGTACAGATCCAAATGATCCTACAGCTACTGAGCTTACGGAAACTGTTGAATTTTCTAGATTTGAAGGTGGATTATTGGGCGCCCCTAGTAATCGACAAAATGCAGCCATATCACTAGGGCTTAGTAATGTTATTGAAGCAAAAGTTAAAGACAAAGATACTGCTGCCACTGAGGAATACCGTAAGATTACACTCTTACGCAACCTCAATTTAAGGACGTCTTACAATATTACAGCAGATAGTTTAAAACTGGCTCCTATAGCGGTGAGTGGAGCAATTCCAATTATAGAGAATAAGTTAGAAATTAACTTTAGCGCGAACTTAGATATTTACGCTTTAAATAGTAATAATAGACGTATCAACAGACTGAACATCAACAACGGTGGAAGTCTCTTTAGAGTCACGGGAGCACGTGCTAACTTTGGCTATAACTTTTCTAGCAGAGATTTTGGAAAAGACAAGGATAAAAACCTAGACCGAACCAAAAACCAAACCTTTGCTGCTGGAGGACGACCCGATGATTTATTTGGTGGAGGTGTCGATATTACTGGAAACGGCAACTCCTTACCTGAGGATGATGAAGATCAGGAAGAACAAGAAGTAGAATTTTACAATTTTAAAATCCCATGGAATTTACGCGTTTCCTATGAGGTGAGTTATGTGAATAGTTCACGGCAAAATGATATAGGGACACACTCACTGGTTTTTAGTGGAGATCTAGAACTTGGAAAGCGTTGGACTGTCGGAGGATCTTCTGGATTTGACCTTGCTAATCCTGGATTTACATTTACATCTTTGCAGTTTGGAAGAGATCTAGAAAGTTGGAATTTACGCTTTAACTGGGTGCCTTTTAGTACCCGTTCTTCTTGGAACTTCTTTATTGGAATTAAAGGAAGTATTCTTAGTGATATTAAGTACGACAAACGCCGTGCACCGGATGAACGACTCTAAGGAAGATCCATCGATACTTTTTGACTACAATAACGTTAAGAACCCGTTTCAAAGAACCAGAAACTAGATCGCTACACTCCAAAAGTCAAGACTTTTCGTCTAAAAGCATAGTGTCTTTCATTACGTACAGTATCAGAGGTATACGCCTTATTAAAAACACATTATGAATAGAAAATCTATTTTATAATCCCGTGATTTACTAACTTTACTATTTAATTCACTTTCGTGAAAACATATACACCATGAAAAAAATAATCTCAACACCCCATGCTCCTGCGCCTATAGGTCCTTATAGCCAAGCCGTACTTTCTGGAAACACTTTATATACCTCTGGTCAAATTGCCATAGACCCAAAAACAGGGACCCTTTTTGAAGGCCCTATCAAGGAAGAAACGCAGCTTGTGATGCAAAACCTAAAAGCAGTTTTAGCGGCAGCTGATATGACCTTTGAGAATGTCATCAAGTCTACCATTTTTGTGAATAAAATGAATGATTTTGCCGCCATTAATGGAGTTTATGGGACATATTTTGATGAAAAAACAGCACCTGCTAGAGAAACAGTAGAAGTTGCTAACCTCCCTAAATATGTGAATGTAGAGATCTCTGTGATTGCGGTTAAGTAAAATATATGATATAAAAAAATCCCGCTTCTAATTAGAAGCGGGATTTTTGACTATTAATTAACTCCTTATTTATGAAGGATATGTGTCTTGTGATGTTCTACCAATCCGTCGATAGGGCGTTTTAATATCTTTCCCTTTTTCAATCCATATTCTTCTAAAAGGATGGAAAGTTCCTTTTCAAGGTAAAAAGCAATAGAGCCTACAAAATGCACCTTCACCTCTTTTGCATCATCAAATTGAAAAATTTGATTTTCAATAAATAAAGAAAGCCCTTTGCGAATCAAGCCTTGACAATAATCATGATCTTTATTTTCTATTAAAAACCGCGCAAAAGTCGCTAGATAGGTATTAGGGTTTGGATTTTTATAAAGGTGATTCTTTATATTTTCAGAACTTAAATCAAAAGCGTTTTCAAATTTTGTCGCAAGATCACTAGGGATGTTATTGAATTTAAAATCTCTTAGTAATTGTCTTCCAAAATAGTTGCCGCTAGCATCATCCATAAGGATATATCCCAAAGAAATTACTCGCTGTTCTATATCATATCCATTGTAATAACTACAATTAGACCCTGTTCCTAAGATGCAAACAATGGCTTTTTCGTTTTCTTCTGTATCTACAGTAGCATATAATGCTGCGTAGGTATCTTCCTTAACGATAATCTCATGAGCTTCTTTAAAAAACTCATCAAATACCTCATGTATGAGTTTTCGAGGTTTTTCAACCCCACAGCCTGCTCCGTAAAAATACAGACGACTTACATCATTTCTATGCTTATATAATTCAAAATTATTAACGATACGTTCTGTTAATATTTCTTGTGACAATACCTGCGGATTGAGTCCTAACGTTTGTGTTTGGAATAGCATAGCCCCCTCTTCACTTAAGGCAATCCAGTCGGTCTTTGTAGATCCACTATCAACTACTAAAATCATATAGCACGAGTGATTATTCAGAAAATTTTCCTTGATGAATCATCTATGATTCATCAAGGAAAACAGTGAGTATTTATAGATTGTTTACTTTTTCAGCTAGGTCAACAAGTTTGTTAGAATATCCAAACTCATTATCATACCAAGAAACTAATTTGAAAAAAGTAGGACTTAATTCTATAGAAGCATCTGCATCAAATATACTTGTGCGATCATCGCTTACAAAATCCTGAGAAACAACACCTTCTTCTGTATATCCAACAATACCTTTAAGAGCTCCTTCTGAAGCTGTTTTAAAAGCAGCTTTGATTTCTGCTAGAGAGGTTTCTTTTTCTGTACTTACTGTTAAATCTACTACAGAAACATTTGCTGTTGGCACTCTAAAGGCCATCCCCGTAAGTTTCCCATCTACTTCAGGAATTACTTTTCCAACTGCTTTTGCAGCTCCCGTAGACGTAGGGATAATATTATTAATCGCAGATCTACCTAAACGATAGTTTTTACGAGAAGGTCCATCTACTGTAAATTGTGTTGATGTAGCAGCGTGGATTGTTGTCATTAATCCTTCTTTAATACCCCAGTTATCATTTACTACTTTTGCTACAGGAGCAAGACAGTTTGTTGTACAAGAAGCGTTCGATACGATGGTATCTGCGGCCGTTAATTTATCATCATTTACGCCCATCACAAACATTGGAGCGTCTTTAGATGGTGCAGAAATAACGACTTTTTTAGCACCAGATTGTAAATGGTAATCTGCTGTTTCCAATGTTGTAAAGATCCCTGTACATTCTGCTACAACCGTAGCTCCTACTTCATCCCACTTTAAATTTTTAGGGTCTCTTTCTGCTGTTACTCGAATGGTTTTTCCGTCAACAATAAGGTTTCCGTCTTTTACAGAAATATCACCATCAAAGCGTCCGTGAACAGAATCGTATTTTAATAGATAAGCCAAATGCTCTACATCTAATAAATCGTTAATAGCGACTACGTCTACATTATCGCGCTTTACAGTTGCTCTAAAAACGATACGACCTATACGACCAAATCCATTAATTCCTAATTTTAAATTTCCCATTTCTTAGTTCTCTTTTGTATTAAATTTATGTGGTCATAATATCTGACACACGTATCAATTCTTTATTAATTTTTGATTCTCCTTTTATGGCTTTTGCAAGCGGAGTAAGTTCCATTTTATCATGAATGGTCCCTACCATATAATTACTTTTTCCTTCGAGAAGAGATTCTACCGCTTTTACACCCATTCTACTCGCTAGTACACGATCAAAACACGTAGGAGATCCTCCACGCTGCATGTGTCCTAAAACAGAAACACGTACATCGTATTCCTCAAGATTCTCGTCTACATAGTCTTTAAGTTCAAAAACACTTTTTCCTATTTTATCCCCTTCGGCGACAACAACAATACTAGAAGATTTTCCACTTTTCTTACTTCGCTCAAGAGACTCTACAAGCCTATCAATACCCATATCTTCTTCAGGAATCAGGATTTCTTCTGCTCCTGCTCCTATTCCTGCATTTAATGCAATATGCCCTACATCACGCCCCATTACCTCAACAAAGAATAAGCGGTCATGTGAGTGTGCGGTATCTCTTATTTTATCTATCGCTTCTACCGCGGTATTTAAAGCAGTATCATAGCCTAGTGTTCTATCGGTTCCAATAATATCATTATCGATGGTTCCTGGAATGCCCATCACAGGAAAACCATATTCTGAATTAAAAACAAGACCTCCTGTAAACGTACCGTCTCCACCTATAAGAACAATGGCATCTATATCCGATTCTGTTAGTTTGTCAAATGCAATTTTACGACCTTCTTTAGTCATAAAACGTTTGCTTCGTGCAGATTTAAGAAATGTACCTCCTTTATTGATAACCCCTCGAACGCTTCGTGCATCTAATTCAATAAAATCACCATCAATAAGTCCCTCATATCCTCTATAAACTCCTACACAGGAAATTTTATGATAGGCACACGCACGAACAACAGATCGGATAGCAGCATTCATTCCTGGAGAGTCTCCTCCAGACGTCAAAACTGCAATTTTCTTAATATTTTGGCTCATATGACAACAAATAAAAAATAAATTTAGGAAACTTATGGTACATAAGTAAAGTATTTACCATTGAATTGTGACTATTCTTAATTTCAAACGTTTTCGTTTAACAACTTTTTTCAAGTAGCGTATTCATGGATTGAAAAAAGAGAGGAAAATGGCTTTTTTTGCTTTCGCGAAAGCATACTTTTTCAGAAAATAATATAAAGACAAATACTATTTTAATAATCTCGCAAAATAGCAGATGATAATAGTACTAAAATTAAAAGGTTCGAAATCGATTAGTTTTTGAACATAAGACCATCTGGACCTATTTTTTCTGAAGCCGCCTGTTGTTCTTCTTTAAGATTATCGAGTGCTTCTTTAGATTTCCCATTAAAGATTTTACGAATGAGTTCTTTAAAAGAATTAAAATCTACAGCATAAGAAATACCTGCGCCTTGTGTATACCCTTCGGTTTCGCCTATAAATTGAATATCGGTTTGTCTATTGAATACTTTTGCTCTCAAGGCACCATTCTCACTCAACAGAAAATCAATCTCAACATCACCTACAATGACACTCTCACTAATCCCTCCTGTAGGCACCCCCACTTTCCCATTAATAAGAACGCGGTTAGAAATCTGAGTAGACAATGTAATTCCTACACGCCCTGCAGATTGTAAGTTAGGAGAGTTATCAGCTTGAACAAGATCTAAATTCACATCAAAAATACTGTCATCGTCATTAAACAAAAGCCCTGAAAGCACCGAAGACGTGGTTTCTAAGAGATTATTTACAGCTCCAGCTGTTGATATAGATGCATTACTTAAGAAAACACCTTGTGACACCAATGAAATGGCGTTGAGCTCTCTGGCATTTTTATCACTCAGACGATATTCTAGCTCCGAGACAACACTACTACCTGTCCCAGGAAACTCTATCTCAAAAGTAATATCTGGTTTTAAAAGCTCTCCTTCCAAATTGATCACTACATCTACAGGTATTTTACGGTTGACAGAAGGGTTTTCCAAAAGAATACTAGGATTTGCTTCTGCGCGATATACCGCACTGATATCAAGTAATGCTCCCGCTGGATCTCCTTCCCAACGTATATTTCCGTCAGGTCTAAATTTGAACTCTTTCTGAAAAAGTCCTTTGTATTTAAAGTTAAAAGACCCGTTGTACGCAATAAAGTCCCCATACATTTCAAACTTCCCGTTGGTGTCTAGTTGTATGAATAATGTTCCTGCCCCTCTTCCTTTTAAGGTGCTCCCATTTTCTTTATCAACAACGATTTCGATAAGGGCATCTGCATCTACATCAAGGTCAAAATTAACAGAAAGCCCTTTAATTTCGTTTAAATCTGCGACAACCCCGTTCAATCTAGCTTCCTTTTCTTCTGGACTTAAAAAGTGAATATAAGAGCTATCCCCAATAGACTCTGTATCATCAATTGGGACATTAAAAACGGTACCTGGTTCTGTCTCTGCAAAAACATCAATGACCATATTGTCGACAGGCCCCTTAAGAGTCGCGCTCCCTGCAATAAAAGCCGTACCGTAGTATAGAGATTCTAAATCTTCCTTAGTGTCTAATACCAGCAGTCTATCTGTAGTAACGCCCAAGTTAAGCTTCCAGTCACTAAACGCATTATGAGAGATCGAACCATTTAACTCCCCTAAGGTTTTCTCTTTTACGTCTTCAAGTTGTATGGCATTAAAGATAAATTTTTGCTTACTCAAGGAAACACTAGAAAGCCCTTTAAAATCATAATCTGTATTTAAGTAAGGGATTTTAAGCCCTCCATCTCGTATTTCTAATTCCCCGTTAATATCTGGGTTTTTATAATTCCCCGTTACTTTTGCGTTCCCATTTACATACCCTCGTATTCTTGAAATGACACCCTCCCCTAATGCGTCAAAAGGCGCTAGGTTAAAATTAGTCAATCCTACATCCAGATCTATGGTAGCATTCGTACCTTCCCCTACTGTGATCTTTCCTTCGGCTACTAGAGGAGCTCCTTTTTGATTTTCTAGTTTTGATTTGATATCATATGTAGAGAGCGACGTATTGCCCTCAACGGTGAGGTCAAACTGCCCTAACAAATATTCATTTATTGTAAACGCATCTATACCTATGGTAGAGTTAGGATAATACGCCCCTTCTTTTTGCAAGATATCTAGCTTTCCATTTACGCGTCCAGCTAACTCTAAGTTCTCTATAGCAGGTGTGATTTTAGCTAAGTCAACATTTCTAAATTGTGCTTTGATGTCTTTATAGGAACTATCTCTTAAAACCCCTTTAAGATCAATGCGCTCATCTTGATGCGTTAATGCAATCGTTTCTATATCAAGATCTTTAAAGTTATTATCAAAAACAATACGATTACGTTGGTTATTCTCCTTATTAATGTACCAATCATTGTCCTTAAAAATGACCTTTGACTTCTTAAATCCAACCACAGAGTTCCCATCTTCATTAATCGTATGGTATAATGATAAATCATACTGATCATCATTTCGTGGGCCTCCAGAAAATTCAGATCTCATAAATAACGTATCCTTCAAGGTCACGTTAATGAGATTAAAATTTGAAACAGCATAAAACCCTGCATCTATACTATCGGCAGCGATGTAGGTGTTAAATAGCGGGTTTTTATTATCTACTTTGACTTCTATCGCTTCTGCCATATTCCCGAAAGCTTCTATCCTTGGGGATTTGAAAGTGAGCTTAAATTCAGAATCGTTAGAAACGACGCTTCCTTTTATGATCGTTTCTGGTTCAAATTCTATTTCTGGAATAAAGACTTCTACTATCTTATTGTTGATGGTAAAATCAAAATCCATAAATTGATCTTCTGTCAATACCTCTGGTTGGTAGTTTGTATAGAGACTACCTAGTGCATTTCTAAATAAAGGGACTACCTCATTAAATTTAAAAATACCGCTTACAGAGCCATCTATGATATCTGAAGAGTTAATTGCAATCGTACGTATGTTTTTATCATCAAAAACTGAAGTAACATCAAAATCCTTGAAGTAATAAGTATCATTTTTATTCTGATATACCGCATCAAAGAAGGATAGTTTTCCAAAAGCATCTTCGATCCCTGTGCCTTTCATATCCATAATTACATTTCCTTTAAGGATAGAAATGCTATCATTTACAAAATTGAGGTTGACTAGGTTTGCGTAGGTAATATCGGCCTCAAAATCATAGCTATTGATCTCTTTTGACACATCGATCAACCCATCAATCTTTGCTTGTAGGTTTTCATCTTTTATAAAAATCTCTCCATTAAACACAGGGTTTTTGAGATCTCCAAAAACAGTTAAATCCCTATATTTATAATCATTATACGTAATATAATAGATCACACCAGATAGCTTTGTATCTAGAAACTCTTGAATAAATCCTTTACCGTTCACGTCAAAATCCATAGAGGTCTTCCCCACTCTTGGATCATTGATGAATTTTCCTAGATTAAAATTCTCTAAATCTATATTTCCTTTATACGTAGCACTATCCGTATTTTGATAATCTGTAAGTAACATATCAATATACCCATTACCTAATCCTGAAGTAACAACACCCTCTGTATTGAGTGTTGTATTGGTAACTACCGTAGACCCAATCATTTCAATGGTGCCGAGTTTTGACATTTGAGGAGGCAGTGTAGATAGCACATCGGGTAATAATGCTTTTAAATCAAAATACGTGGTTTTTACAGACCTATAATATCCGTCTATTTTAAAGTAATCCCCAGCAATAAGGTTTGTAAACTGCACATCACCTTGAATCAAAGAATTATTCAATCCCGACACATCAAGGTTTGCTATTTTAAAATCATTCAGCACTCCTGTTACATTTCCTTTCAGAGAAAACGTTTTATCCCTTGCAAAGCCATCATAAAAGGGCGCAATATCATTTGTGGAGATATTCGCTTTCGCGAAAGCGGCCTCAATAGTAACCTCATTAATAAAGTCAGACATCTTGCCTTCCGAGGTGTCTAAAGCAATAGCGCCTTCAATCTCTGAAGATGCTGTGGTGAGATGAAAATCTTGTAGCCTAATCAAATCTGGGTCATAATGAAAATCACCCGCTAACGAAGAGATAGCATACCCCCTTTTTGCTGTAAATGTGAGATAATCTATACGCGTATCAACTACATCATCTACAAGTGTAAAATCATCCAATTGGGCTTCTAATTGCGTGTAATCAAGTACGACTTGATCGTCTAGATTTTCATCTATATATCTGAACATCCCATCCTCTAGGGTAATCTCAGAAGAAGTCATCGTAAAAGGAGGTGCATTGGGATTTGGATTTTCAGGAGCAAACTTCTTAGAAAAAATAGAAATATTATCCCTGTCTTCCCCTTCGTATACTTTGAGGTGGAATTGAGTCCCGTCTAAGGCAATGCTTCCTAGCTCAAGGTTTCCATCCATCGCTTTCTTTACACTTAAGATGCTCGTAGCAATAGAACGTGTATAGATGAGTGTGTCCTGATGGTGATCTTCTATATACACCCCTTTGATATTGATGTCGTAATTCCATTTAAGCCCTACTCTATCAATGTGTATGGAAGTACCGTATTTCTTATTTATTTTGTTGGTAACAATCGTAGCGACTTTCGTTTGTACTGCCGGGATTGAAAATATCAATAGCAAAAGCACAAGGAATATCAAGAGAAATCCTATGGTACGCAATGCTATTTTTTTAAATTTCTTGATACGGCTTATTGTTTTAACTTTGTTCCTTCATTACAACTTGTGTGCCTCATATGACTATCAACTCAACAAATTGTTATTTACTTGCTATTGAATCCTCTTGTGATGACACGGCAGCAGCTATATTGCACAACGACAAAGTGCTCTCTAATGTTGTCGCTACGCAAGAAATACACAAACAATATGGTGGTGTCGTTCCTGAACTTGCTTCTAGAGCACATCAACAAAATATAGTCCCTGTGGTAACTGCTGCTTTACGCGAAGCAAATATCGACAAAAAAGAACTAAGCGCCATAGCTTTTACAAGCGGACCTGGACTATTGGGTTCCCTACTTGTAGGAACTTCATTTGCCAAGTCACTAGCGCTCGGTTTAGACATTCCGCTCATAGATGTCAACCACATGCAGGCCCATATCCTAGCACATTTTATTAAGGAAGAAGGCTATGAAAAACCTACGTTTCCTTTTCTAGCAATGACCATTTCTGGAGGACACACACAGATTGTACGAGTAGATAGCTACTTTCAGATGTCAGTGATAGGAGAAACCATAGATGATGCCGTAGGAGAAGCGTTTGATAAAAGTGCCAAATTACTAGGACTCCCGTATCCTGGAGGGCCTTTGGTAGACAAATGGGCCGCAGAAGGAAACCCAAAAGCATTTCCTTTTACCAAACCAAAAGTAGAAGGATTGAATTTTAGTTTTAGCGGACTAAAAACGCAAATCATGTATTTTATTCAAAAACAGGTCAAACAAAATCCTGACTTTGTCGAGCAACATATCGCAGATGTATGTGCCTCTATTCAGTATACCATTGTTGGTATTTTAATGGATAAGCTCAAAAAAGCGGTCAAACAAACAGGAATCACACAGATTGCAATAGGTGGAGGTGTTTCTGCAAATAGCGGTATCAGACACGCACTCACACTAGCAGAAAAAAACCTAGGATGGAAAACCTATTTACCCAAGTTTGAATACACCACAGATAATGCTGCTATGATCGGCATTGTCGGCTATCTAAAATATGTACATGAGCTAGAAGAAAAGAGTACCTATAAAGATACAGGGGTTCATGCACAATCACGCCTTAAGATATAACTATGCAATTATTTTACAGCGCATCCATCTCAGAAGACTCAAAGCAATACACATTCCCAAGAGAGGAGAGTAAGCATATTGTTCGCGTATTGCGAAAACAAATCGGAGATGCGGTTACTATTACCAATGGCAAAGGATTTATTTTCAAAGGGGAGATTACAGATAGTAATCCAAATAAATGCACGATTCAATTGCACAGTGCTTCCTTTCAAGAACCCATACCTTATAGACTTCATATAGCGATTGCCCCAACAAAACTGAACGATCGTTTTGAATGGTTTTTAGAAAAAGCAACCGAAATTGGCATCACAGAGATCACACCTATTCTTTGTGATCACAGTGAGCGTAAGCAAATAAAGGAAGAGCGTTTTAAAAAAATAATACAAAGCGCGATGAAACAATCCTTACAAACACATCTTCCTGTTTTACACCCTATGACTAGCTTCAAAGACTTTATAAACTCGCAGTCAAAAGCGTCTCTTTCATGCATTGCCCATTGTGAAGAAGGCACAAAGCATCCGCTAACTAAAGAATTGACGGCAGGGAAAGATGTTTTAATTCTTATAGGCCCCGAAGGAGATTTTTCTTCAGAAGAGATCAGACAAGCCGTAACATTAGGGTATACCGAGATCACACTTGGTAACAGCAGACTACGTACAGAAACCGCTGGAATCGTAGCCTGCCACAGTATTTCCTTTTTACAGCAGTAACAGCAAGAACGTACTTCAAGCAAATTTTGCATCAAATCCGTAGTATAAAACATCATTTTTCTTACAAATCTTGCTGTTTTATTTTGTGATTCTATATTATAGTTGTTTATTTACGGGCTTCTTTCTAATGTTTAGAAAAAAGGCCCAACTTATTGACAATAAATCACCTAGATGAAATTAAGAGGTTTTATCAAATACGTTGTGCCTTATATCCCCGCTTTTGTGAGCATCATGGGATGTATCCTCATTGTATATGGACTTCATAACTGGGTACCTCAAGAAACACTATCTACAGATAAAATAGATACGATTTTATTGATCATTTGCATCACAAGTATTCTGCTAGTTATCGTTCTATTTGTATTTATACTCAACAAAACCAATCAAATCAGATTTAGTAGCAACACCTTAAGCACAGAATTAAATGCATTGACTCAAAAAATGCATCATTTTAGGAATATCGTAGATATTTTAGTTCGCTCTGAAGTATGGAACACAGGACTTAAAGATTACATTGACAAGGAGTTTGGTGGACTAAACTTCTTCACAATGAAAGAGTTTTACAAAGGGAGGTCCAAACTCGCTTTAGAATATATTGAAGAGAACAATCGATACGGAGATTCTGAAAGTCTATACCTAGAATCAAAATCATTATTATTAGATGACCCTTCAAATAGCAAGGTAGAGTCTTTTTCAAATCCTCGGGCTTACTCACCACGCATCCTTAGAAAATGGGTCGAACACAAATGTGGATCTGGTATTTGGTATTATTTTGGGTACAAATACGCTTCTTACAAAGACGAGTTAGATGTCAATCGCATCTATGAGCGTCACCAAGAAAAAATCCTAAGTTATGCCGTTCAACTAGATACGCACAGGTATCAAGACATGGGGTTTAGTGAAGATTTGCTCTCAAAATTAGGAGAACAAATGTCTGAGGAAGTCATCCCTAGATTGTTTAGTATTACCATGCAATCCCAGCAACGCATTCCTAAGATTATTAATTTTGCATTTATACTCCTTGCCTTACTTACACTGACGGGTGTTTTTCTACCTATAAGTATCTTATTATTTCAACTCCCTTTACTCTACAGCTTTCTCTCTATAGGATTTGTATGTAGTACTTTATTATTTATGACCCTCTCTATCTATCCATTTGTCTTAAAAGAAATAAATACAGGACGATAGTTTTCTATACTCCATAAAAACCCCTAAGATTAACAATACATAAACGTCTTGTCCTTTCTAATCTGCTGTCAAATAAGTAACTTTGCAACTTTTGGAAAATGTATGACACAAACAGAAGACAGTATTGAAGTTTACGGAGCTAGAGAGCACAATCTTAAAGATATTGATGTCATTATTCCGAGGGAAAAACTTGTCGTCATTACGGGACTCTCTGGAAGTGGCAAAAGTTCGCTCGCTTTTGACACTATTTATGCCGAAGGGCAACGACGTTATATCGAAACCTTCTCTGCCTATGCACGACAATTTTTAGGAGGATTAGAACGCCCCGATGTCGATAAAATTCAAGGACTCTCTCCTGTCATTGCCATTGAGCAAAAAACCACCAGTAAAAGTCCGCGATCAACCGTAGGAACCATCACAGAGATTTATGACTTCTTACGCCTTTTATACGCGAGAGCCAGTGATGCCTATAGCTACAATACCGGCGAAAAAATGGTCAGCTATACCGACGACCAGATAAAAGACTTAATCATCCAAAGCTTTCAAGAAAAACGCATCAATATCCTTGCCCCTATTGTACGTTCCCGTAAAGGACACTACAGAGAGCTTTTTGAACAAATCGCAAAACAAGGCTTTGTCAAAGTACGTGTAGATGGAGAGGTAAGGGATATTGTAAAAGGAATGAAAATAGATCGCTATAAAACACATGATATAGAGATCGTGATTGACCGATTAGTGATTCAATCGAACACAGATGATGATAAACGCTTGCGCGAAAGCATCAACACAGCCATGTACCACGGCGATGATGTGTTGATGGTATTAGATCAAGACACAGAAGAAGTTCGCTATTTTAGCCGAAACTTAATGTGTCCATCTACAGGCATATCGTATCCCAATCCTGAACCGAATAATTTTTCGTTCAACTCGCCCAAAGGCGCCTGTCCAAAATGTAATGGTATCGGCGAATTGTATGAGGTGAACGTTGACAAAATCATTCCAGACAAGAAGAAATCCATTAATAACGGGGGATTAGAACCGCATGGACCTCATAAAAACAACTGGATCTTTAAACAACTCCAACTCATCGCCGATCGATTTGATTTTAAACTCACTGATCCTATTGAGAAAATTCCCGAAGAAGCCCTTGACTTTATCTTTTATGGAGGAAAAGAAAAATTCTCAATTCAATCGAAAGAATTAGGTGTTACCCGTGATTTTAAAATAGACTTTGAAGGCGTTGCCAATTTCATAGAAAACACCTTTAATTCCAGTGAATCCACCTCATTAAAACGTTGGGCAAAAGGATACATGGACAAGATTTTATGTCCTGAATGCAAAGGCTCTAGACTCCGTAAAGAATCCTTATTCTTCAAAGTAGAAAACCAAAGTATTTCTGACCTTGCCCACATGGACATTTTAGAACTGCAAGAATGGTTTTCAACACTAGAAACTAAACTATCTGACAAGCAAGTTAAAATCGCCTCAGAAGTCGTTAAAGAAATCAAAACCCGCATCCAATTCCTAGTAGATGTAGGGCTTACGTACTTATCACTACACCGTAATTCTAAATCCTTATCAGGAGGAGAAGCCCAGCGTATCCGTCTTGCAACCCAAATAGGGTCACAGTTGGTCGGTGTACTCTATATTCTTGATGAACCCAGTATCGGATTACATCAGCGGGATAATCAAAAACTGATCAACTCCTTAATTTCCCTCAGAGATATCGGAAACTCGGTGATTGTTGTAGAGCATGATAAAGACATGATAGAACGTGCAGATCACGTGATTGACATTGGACCAAGAGCAGGGAAATACGGTGGTGAGATCATAAGCGAAGGAACCCCAGAAGAATTATTGACACATCATACCCTAACCGCTCAATACCTTAACGGAGAAAAAGAAATTCCTGTTCCTGAAAAACGCAGAACTGGTAATGGTAAAAAAATAGAACTTAAGGGTGCCACTGGAAATAACTTAAAAAATGTCAATATCTCTATTCCTTTAGGGAAGATGATTGCCGTCACTGGCGTATCTGGAAGCGGAAAATCGACGCTCATTAATGAGACCCTCTACCCGATTATGAATGCCCATTATTTCAATGGTGTCAAAAAACCAATGCCATATAAAAGCATTAAAGGATTAGACCATTGTGATAAAGTAATCGATATCAATCAATCTCCCATAGGAAGAACACCTCGTTCTAATCCTGCTACGTATACAGGCGCTTTTAGCGAAATCAGATCCCTTTTTGCTAAAACTCCTGAAGCACTTATTCGGGGGTATAAACCGGGGCGTTTTAGCTTTAATGTTACGGGAGGACGCTGTGAAACCTGTAAAGGAGGAGGCCTGAGAATTATCGAAATGAACTTCCTTCCAGACGTATATGTAGAGTGTGAAACCTGCCAGGGAAAGCGTTTTAATAGAGAAACCTTAGAAATACGCTATAAAGGAAAGTCAATTGCCGATGTATTAGAAATGACCATTCGTGAAGCCACAGACTTTTTTGAACCTATTCCTAAAATCTACAGAAAGCTCAAAACGATCAAAGACGTAGGATTAGGGTACATTACCCTAGGGCAACAATCTACGACGCTATCAGGAGGAGAAGCACAACGTATCAAATTAGCCACAGAATTAAGTAAGCGCGATACTGGAAATACGTTTTATATCCTAGACGAACCGACCACAGGATTGCATTTTGAAGATATTCGCGTTTTAATGGAGGTCTTAAATAAATTAGTAGATAAAGGCAATACGATTCTGATTATTGAACACAACCTAGATGTTGTCAAAATAGCCGATTATATCATAGACATAGGCTATGAAGGAGGAAAAGGCGGTGGCGAAGTTGTCGCTAAAGGAACCCCTGAAGAACTGATTAAAAACAAAAAGAGCTATACTGCTCAATTTTTGAAAAAAGAAATGAATCCCAAAGTAACTGCATAAAGTGACGAGGATATATGATATTACATATAATTAACTGATATTTACTTTTTAATCGCTTTCAAGGAATGTAATGACGTAGAAGTTGTATGTTGAGCGTAGTCGAAATACGAAAGCGGAAAGAGTAAAAACAAAGAAATAAAATAGTAAAATCAGGCTTTTTGAATGTACTTTAAAAAGTTATAAGTAAAATATAAAAATAATGGCAATACACGGTGAGACAAGAACCAAAGGGTGGAATGAAATAAAGACAAATGATTCATGGGCAATATTTAAAATTGTAGGAGAATTTGTAAGCGGATTTGAAAAAATGAGCCAAATAGGACCTTGTGTGTCTGTATTTGGAAGTGCACGTACCAAACCGGATGATCCCTATTATCAACTTGCCGTAGATGTCTCTCAAAAAATAGCCGAAAATGGCTATGGTGTTATTACAGGAGGGGGTCCTGGTATCATGGAAG
Organism: uncultured Flavobacteriaceae bacterium; assembly: GCA_964351845.1. GTDB lineage: Bacteria > Bacteroidota > Bacteroidia > Flavobacteriales > Flavobacteriaceae > Dokdonia. Next base: position 29,949 of record CAYGQJ010000040.1, read on the forward strand.
CAGGAAATAAAGGCGCGCATCTTGCTGGCGGAACATCTGTAGGATTGAATATAGACCTTCCTTTTGAACAACATGACAACCCATATATAGACAGTGACAAAAGCTTAGATTTTGATTACTTCTTTGTTCGTAAAGTTATGTTTGTTAAATACTCACAAGGATTTGTAGTCATGCCAGGAGGTTTTGGAACCCTAGATGAGCTTTTTGAAGCGATCACACTCATCCAAACACACAAGATTCAGAAATTCCCAATCATCTTAGTAGGAACAGACTTCTGGAGTGGGTTGTTGGACTGGGTAAAAACGACCTTATTAGGAAAGTTTGGAAATATCAGCGCAAAAGACATTGATCTGATTCATCTTGTAGACACACCAGACGAAGTCATAGAGGTCCTAAATAATTTCTATGAGAAATATGAATTAAGTCCGAATTTCTAAACTAAAAAAACCTCCAAAAAAATGGAGTACTATAATCTTCAATGAGAAGTATCTTATGTCAAAAGAAGTTTGTTTATTAGCACGTTTTAAACAGTACACCTAGAAATGTTTTAATAAAATCTGACATTAAGCGTTATGTATATGAATCTTATAATTCTTTGAGTATATATTGAAAATAAATCAAATCGTATTTTTAGTGATCTGTTGGCTATGCACACCTGTTATAGCTCAAAATACCATTGGCGTAAATGCACGTTTAGTACCTGATGAGGACACTATTGAAATTACACAAACCATTACGTATCAAAATACGACTCAGGATACATTACATACAATATATCTTAATGATTGGGCGCATAGTTTTTCTTCTAAAGAAACGCCCCTTGCCGCTAGATTTGCAGAAGACTTTGAGAAAAAATTCCATTTAGCTAAAGACGAAGAAAGGGGATTCACAACCATCAAGTCTATTTATGACGGCAAGAGTTATTTACAATATAAAAGACTAGAAAAAGCACAAGATATTATAGAGATACCGCTCAAAGAGGCCTTGCTTCCAAAAGCATCCTATAGTCTTAAGTTGATTTATAATGTAAAGCTTCCTTATGCCCGATTTACAAATTATGGGGTCACCAAAAACAAAGATTACAATCTCCGATACTGGTATATCACCCCCGCTATATATGATGGCGATTGGCAGTATTACAGTAATAAAAACCTAGTAGACCGGTATTACCCCAATAGTGATATCCAAATTACATTTTCGTTTCCAAAAGAATATGAGATCATCTCCGATTTTGAAACGCGTATAGAAAACACATCCTATAATACCAAAGAAAAAATAGCCATTCTGAAAGGCAAAGATCGCATCAATCCTAGAGTCTATCTTACGCAAAATTCAGAATTTAAGAAAATAGAAACTGACTTTTTAACCCTACACTCAGATATAGATGACCGACAAATAGGTGATCCAATCAGAGCCCTTATCATAGACCGTATCGCAGGGTTTATGAAAAAAAATCTAGGAGAATACCCTCACGAAACACTTCTTATCACTCAAATAGACTACAAAGAAAATCAGGTGTATGGGCTCAATCAATTACCCAATTTTATACGCCCCTTTCCTGATGGTTTTCAATATGAGATTAAACTCGTAAAAACTATCATCAACAAATACGTAGACAATACATTACTCGTAAATCCTAGAATGGATCGATGGATCATTGATGGTATTAAAGTCCATCTGATGCAACGATACATCGACACTTTTTATCCTAATTTAAAAATCGTAGGAAGTCTAGATAAATACTGGTTAGTACGTCAATTCTATCTGTCTAAGCTAGAATTTAATGATCAGTATAACCTGATGTATATGAATATAGCGCGACTGAATCTAGATCAGCCGTTATCAAAACCGTATGACTCCCTTATCAAATACAATGTCCAAATTGCCAATGCCTATAAAAGTGGTGCTGGACTGACCTATCTCGGCGACTTTTTAGGGGATGATGTTGTGAAAAATACCATCAAAGAATTTTACGCAAACTATAACCTACAACAAGGAATCACCTCTAAAGATTTTGAAAAACTCATTCGCAAAAACTCAGAGAAAGATGTAGACTGGTTTTTTAATGAATACGTAACCACCCGACGTAAACTCGATTTTAAAATAAAGAACTCAAAAAGAGAAGGAGATTCCCTCATTGTAACGATTAAAAATAAAAGAGACAACCCTGCCCCTATTTCTGTATACGGTTTAAAAGATGGGGAAGTCGTTTCAAAAACATGGGTAGAAAATATAAAAAAAACAAAAACGGTAACACTACCCGCAGATAGTATCGATAAGGTTGTTTTAAATTATGATGAGATTATCCCAGAATACAACATCAGAGACAGCCACCATAAACCCAATGGATTTTTAGGAATTAATAAACCTATCCAGTTTAAGTTTTTACAAGACTTTGAAAACCCTACAAAAAACCAAGCCTTTATTATCCCCACGGTAGAGTTTAATATCTATGACGGACTCAGCCCAGGGCTTAAACTATATAATAACACCATTTTACGCAAGAATTTTAGATTTAAGCTAGAACCACAATACGGACTTCGCTCTAAAGCCCTCATAGGAAAAGCATCTCTATCCTACACGCACTTTTTAGAAGATAGCAACCTCTTTAGTGTTCGCTACGGACTTTCAGGAAACAGATCCTCTTTTGGACCCGATTTATTCTTTGAGCGGTTTATTCCTTTCTTAAACTTTAATTTCAAACCAAAAGATTTTAGACAAAATAGAGGCTCTAATTTATCCACTAGATTTGTGAGAGTACAAAGGGACGAAGACTTCAGGCAGGAATCACAAGATCCAGATTACTCGGTATTTAATCTACGTTTCTCACATTTTGATCGTGCTATTATTAATACTGTAAGTTATAATTTAGATTTACAGATAGCCAGAAACTTCAGTAAGCTTTCTGCCACCTACTTTTACAGGCACTTATACCTAAGTAATCGCCAATTAAATTTACGATTTTATGCCGGTGCATTCCTGAAAAATAAGACTAGAGATAGCGGTGATTTCTTTAGTTTTGCATTAGACAGACCGACAGATTATCTCTTTGACTTTAATTACTACGGGCGCTCGGAAGATAGCGGAATCTTTAGTCAGCAGTTTATTTTTGCCGAAGGAGGCTTTAAATCCAATCTCGAACCTGGTTTTGCAAATGAGTGGATCACCACCATAAATGCGAGTACGACCATTTGGAAATATATCTATGCCTATGGTGATGTAGGTCTTGTTAAAAATAGATTTCAAGACCTTGTTCCTGTATATGATGCAGGAGTCCAGGTCAGCCTTTTGGATGATTTTTTTGAAATATTCCTGCCTGTTTATTCGAATCTCGGTTGGGAAATTGCACAACCCAATTACGATCAAAAAATACGCTTTATCGTTTCATTAGACATAGATACTTTGGTGCGTCTTTTCCAACGAAGATGGTATTAATCTAACACCCAATATAATCGATCTGAGTTCGCTTTCGCGAAAGCGTATACAACCCTCTTTTATATTTATCAATTTCTTAACAGAAACCCAATTATTTGGATTTTATTAAACTATTCCTCAAAAAAATACGTTTATATTGAATTATATTCAATTTGTTAACGCATTCTGCCCTTGCTTTTGAGGCTTGTTTTTTGTAATTTTGCACCACTTTTAATAAGACATCCTATGACAACAACGAAGACTCAAACGACAAAGCTATCTTTTGAAGATTTTAAAGCATCTGTACTTGCAGATTATAAAATAGCGGTAACGAGTCGAGAGTGTAGTCTATTAGGAAGACGCGAAGTCCTTACAGGAAAAGCAAAATTCGGCATCTTTGGGGATGGTAAAGAACTCCCGCAACTTGCGTGGGCAAGAGCGTTTAAAAACGGAGATTTCAGATCTGGATATTACAGAGATCAAACCTTTATGATGGCGATCGACCATCTCAATATAGAGCAGTTTTTTGCAGGATTATATGCACATACAGACATCAACTTTGACCCGATGAGTGCTGGAAAGCAAATGGGGGGGCATTTTGCCACACATAGCTTAGATGCAGACGGAAACTGGAAAAACTTACTTGAACAGAAAAACTCAAGTGCAGACATCTCTCCTACCGCGGGACAAATGCCTAGATTATTAGGTCTTGCTCAAGCATCAAAGGTATATCGCCATGTGAAAACAACTCAAAAAGAAAACTTTTCTGATAACGGAAATGAAGTCGCTTGGGGAACTATTGGAAATGCGAGCACCAGTGAAGGTCTCTTTTTTGAAACAATTAATGCTGCTGGCGTATTGCAAGTACCCATGGTGATCAGTGTTTGGGATGATGAGTACGGAATCTCAGTACATGCAAAACATCAAACTACCAAAGAAAACATATCAGAAATCCTGAGCGGTTTCCAACGCACAGAAGATGCTGCTGGATATGAAATTATACGTGTAAACGGCTGGGATTATCCTGCACTTATCGAAGCCTATGAACGTGCTGGAAAAATTGCACGTGAAGAGCATGTTCCTGTACTCGTACACGTTTTAGAATTAACACAACCGCAAGGACACTCTACCTCTGGATCACATGAACGTTATAAAAACGAAGAACGCCTTACATGGGAAAGAGCCCATGATTGTAATCTAAAATTCAGAGAGTGGATTATCAGTCAAAATCTTGCTACAGAAGAAGAGCTAGAGCTTATAGAAAAAGGAATTAAGAAGAACGTAAGAGACGGCAAGAAAGCCTCATGGAATGCCTTCTCCTACCCTACACAAACCGAACAACAAAAAGTACTCGCCATCCTAAAAGACCTTATTCAAGGATCTTCTAATGGCAGTTTTATACAGCCGCTACACGAAGAGTTGGCAGCTAATAAAGAACCGCTTAAAAGTGATATTTTACGTATTTCGCGCAGAGCATTACAATATGTGATAGGAGAAACGTCTGAAGCAAAAGAAATGCTTCAGGATTGGATTACCTCTTATATCCATAAAACGCAACCTGATTACAGCGCACATTTATACAACGAGACTGCAAGCAATGCCACTCAAATTGCAGAAGTTATCCCAACCTATTCAGCAGATAGCACCCCTGTAGATGGACGTGTGATTTTACGTGAAAACTTTGATCAAATATTTGATTCACAACCCAACACCTTAGTCTTTGGAGAAGATGCGGGAACAATTGGTGATGTAAACCAAGGATTGGAAGGGCTTCAAGAGAAGTATGGCGAACTCCGTGTCGCAGATACGGGCATACGCGAAGCTACCATCATAGGACAAGGAATCGGAATGGCAATGAGAGGCCTACGCCCTATTGCCGAAATACAATACTTAGATTATGTATTGTACGCCATCCAAATCATGAGTGATGATCTCGCTACCCTACGCTATCGTACGCATGGGCGACAAAAAGCACCACTTATCATCCGTACCAGAGGACACAGATTAGAAGGTATTTGGCACAGCGGATCACAAATGGCAGCTGCGATTCACCTCTTAAGAGGGATGTATGTGTTAACGCCTCGTAACATGACCAAAGCAGCTGGTTTCTATAATACCTTATTAGAAAGTGATGAGCCTGCACTGATTGTAGAGTGCCTTAATGGGTACCGTCTTAAAGAACAAATGCCAACCAATCTAAGCGAGATTCGCACGCCTATCGGTGTGGTAGAAACCGTTAAAGAAGGATCTGATATCACGATACTATCCTATGGAAGTACGTTGCGTATTGTGCAAGAAGTAGCACAGCAATTACTCTCTGTTGGCATTAACGCCGAAGTAATCGATGCACAGTCGCTATTACCTTTTGACATCCACCATGACGTGGTGAAAAGTGTTCAAAAAACCAATCGTATCCTTGTCGTAGATGAGGATATGCCAGGAGGTGCAAGTGCCTACTTATTGCAACATGTTCTTGACGATCAAGATGCTTATAAGCACTTAGATAGCAAACCGCAAACCCTTACCGCAAAAGCACACAGACCTGCCTACGGAACCGACGGGGATTATTTCTCAAAACCCTCTGCCGAAGATATTTTTGAAAAAGTCTATGAGATGATGCATGAGGTAGATCCAGAGACGTATCCTCCAATTAGATAAAAGCAAAGCCCCCTGACCCACGTAGGGGGAACTCCTATCATTTACTACGACCATGAACAAATTCTAAATTACAGCTCCTTCCCTCGCTGAGGGAAGGTGGATCTATTGAGGTACGAAATAGAGATGGAAGGGAGAGAAAAACCTCCTAAGTTTCTAGAATGTAACGCGGGTGAGTGATTTTCGCGAAAGCAAAAACTAGTATAAACAATTCTCAACGATCAAAAACCTTTGTCAAAAAGGAATACAATAGTGGGATAAAATAGAGACTTACAAACGTACCTATCAGCATCCCTCCTATCACGGTTAATGCTAATGGACGCTGCAATATACTTCCTAAGCTTTGTGTAAATAAAAAGGGTAGCAAGGCGAGTATGGTCGTTAATGAAGTCATCAAAATAGGCTTCAGTCGCATCGTTCCGCCTCTTTTTATAGCATCTTGCACCGTATAACCTTCTTTTCTCAAAAGATTAATCGTGTGTAATTTCAGGATACTATCATTGATAATAATACCACTCATCACCACAATACCAATCGCCGCCATAATATTAATCGTCCCTCCAAACAGCCATAACATAAGTAATGCTCCTCCAATATCGATAGGAATTTCCAAAAGAATAATAAGGGGTTGCCATAAGGATTCAAACTGAGCCGCCATGATAAAATAAAGCAATAACACCGCTACTAGAATGACGACAAGAAGTTCTTTATTTAACGTTTGTATATCAAACCAACTCCCTGAAAATCGTACATTATACGGACTCTCTCTAAATTGATTACTAAGCAAATCAACCTCATCAGCTATCGCATTCTGAGCAGATAAGTTGTATGGTAAAAATTCGCCACTTCTATCCGCTTGGATATTTTTATACTGCGCAATATTCTGAATTTTAATCAAGCTTTTTACAGGAATGGATTCTTGATTCTCATTTTCTATAACCAATGATGCGAGTGTTTGCTCCAGCTCAACAGCATTGTAACTAAGCTTTATAGGGATGAATTTTTGAGCTGTTTTTAAATCATCAATCGTATTTTCTCCAAGTGCTGTTTTTAGTTCATCAATAAGATCTTGATACCGCACTCCGTAAAGGGATATATTTTCAAAGAGTACTTGAATAATCGTGGTTTCCTTCAAAGGAATGTTACTACTGGTTTTTCCATCAAATAATTGATCTATTGTTGATAAATCCTGCACTGATGGAACTTCTAGACCGTTTTTAGCATAGACATGCGCTTTGAGTGGTGCTTTATCGGAGCCGAAAATATATTCGAAAATAGTTTTAGGGGAGGAAAAATACGCTTTCGCGAAAGCGTACTCAGTCTCTATATCTTCTGTAATTGTATGCTGAATAGCAACCAAGTCCGTTGGGGAAGTCGCTTCTATATAAATATCGGCTTCTGAAAACCCTTTGGTTTGCTCCCTTTGGAGTACAAACTGTTGTTCTCCTAATAAACTGTAATGATTTACAATAGCCTCTTGAGAAGAGAGTAGCTCCTGAATCCTGCGTTGATTCTCTTCTAATGTGATATTATCATTCCAATCGACCGTTAAAATGGTTTCTTTTTGATTTAAATTAGGAAGTTGCGTGTATGGGAGTATGTTAAGGAATAAAACTGCTAGCCCCGTCCCAATAAGTGCGATGCCGTAGACAATCCATTTTTTCTTAAAAAAGAAATAATAACCGCGCTCATAGAGTGTCTCAAGTTTTTCTGTTTTTGAGCGGTTGCGAAACCAGTTTTCAATCTTATATTTTTTTGCGTGTAACCGCAAGTAAATAACCGGAATAATAAGAATAGACACCAATAAAGAGGAAACCAATCCAATACTTACCGCTAGGGCTTGGTCATAAAATAAAGCGCCGGTAATCCCACTTAAGAAAAGTAAAGGAACAAAAACAGAGCAGGTCGTTAATACAGAACTAATCAGCGGAGTGATGATTTCATTGGTACCCCTAGTACATGCGTCAAATAGTGATAATCCAGATGTGAGTTTTTGCGTAATATTATCGATAACAATAATCGCGTTATCAATCATCATTCCTACCCCCAGAATAAGCCCTGACAAGGAAATAATATTAATAGATATACCAAAAATATACATCAATAACATACTTATAATAAGTGACAACGGGATGCTTAATCCGATGATGATAGGAGACTTAAAATCTTTTAAAAAGAAAAACATGATTAAGATCGCTAGGGTACTCCCAATCCATAAACTTGATTTTAAGTTATCTATAGATAGTTTGAGTAACTTCGTTTGGTCTTGATTGGTGTGGAATACTAAATCAGGATAATCGACTGTCAATGCGTTTGTGAGTACTTCTAAATCTTCCTGTAATTCATATACCTGCGCATCTGCTTGTTTGATAATGGATAATACAATCACACGCTCCCCATTTAAAAATACACTTCCCCGTTGTTTTCTAGGTTGTAATGTTACTTTTGCAATATCCTTTAACTGGAATAACCGATTGTCTACCGTTAGGTAAATATCTTCTATATCTTTTTGGGTACGTAATGGGTTTGAGAATTTAAAATTATATTGATAGATTCCATTTTGAACAATAAGGTTACCTAATTCAAAATTATTTTGACGGATTGTATTGGTAATTAAATCATTGGTAATATTGAGCGATATGATGGCTTCTTTGTTGGGAATAATGACGAGCTCACCTTCTATTTGCCCACTCATATCCGCTAGGGCAATATCTGGAAGTTGCTCCACCCGTTTTTTAAGAACCGTCTCTGTAAACTCGCTTAATTGTAAAAAACGTTCATCGGTATAAGTTTCTTTTAAACCCACGGTAAGATTAACAATAGGAATATCTGAGGCTGCTGCTTTGATTACTTTAGGTCTTTCTACATCTCTCGGAAGAAAATTAAGTGCCGCATCTACCTTTTCATTGGTTTCTATAAACGCAAAATCTGTATTGACGCCATAATCAAAAATAAGCGTGATAGATGCAAAGCCATCTCGTGTTTCACTAGAAATATCTTTAAGTCGAGAAACCTGCAGTAATTGATTGCGCAGGGGACGGATCACATTGGTCTCTAATTCTCTGGCGGTATTATTTGGATAGGATACCTGAACCGTAATCTGTGGGATCGGGATATCCGGCATTAATGCGGTAGGAATTTTGAACACGGCAACAACCCCTAGCAATAGAAAAGCAAGGGATGCCATAAAAACAGCAACGGGTCGTTTGAGAAGGAACCGTATCATGCGTTTATTTATTTTCCATTATAAGCGTACTTCGCACCCGAGCATCGTGAGATAAGTTAAGATTCCCAGAAACAATGATGGTATCCCCTACACTGACACCTTCTTTTATGGCATAATGAGAGCTGTTTTCTCCAGCGATGGTCACATAATTCCATTTTGAAAGCCCTTTATCTACGGTAAAAACAACCTCCCTATTAGAACGAAGTACAAGCGCCTGTTTAGGAACCACCACGACGTCTTGGATAGGATAATTAATCAACACTTTAACATTCATCCCATCATACAATTGAATCTCTTTTGAGGTGATTAATGCTTTGATCGCAATCAAACCGTTTTGGTCAATAAGTGGATTAATCTCATTTATTTTACCTGTATACGAGATATCTCCCCCATTAGTGAATGGCTGAATAGACACTTCTTGATCTAGTGATATGGCTCCAAACTCTCCTTCTAGTACACGAAAGCTTACCTCCATCGTGTCATCAGAAATAAGCGTACAGAAAACATCTCCAGAGGTGATGAAATTTCCAACTCTTGAATCTAGATTAGCCACCACACCCGAAAAGGGAGCTCTTAAAATGGTTTGTTTATATAGCAATCTGCTATTTTCTAACACATTGACAGCTTCTTGAACTCCACTTTTAAACTTGATATTTTTTAATACTTTAGGGTTGATCTCTGCTTCTTCTAATTTACTCACCCCAAAATTAATTTTCTCCTCTTCCAATTGAGCCTCAGCTTTTTCTAGTGCAATTTGTGCTCTGTCCACTTCATTTTTAAGTAGTTCATTATCAAGATAGGCAAGGATGTCACCTTTACGTACTCTTTGGCCATTTCTAATATTGATTTTGGCGATACGATTTCCTGCATTAAAACGAAGCTCCCCTTTTTTAAAAGCTTCTACTTTTCCGTTGGCTAAGATTTGTTGCTGGAAATCTTGGTCTTCTATCACCTGAACTGATACCTGAGGATTAGATGCACTGTTTGAAGTAGGGCTAACCTCTTCAAAATCAGTTTTCTCTTTTTTGCAATTATAAAATAAAAGGGCAATAAGAACGTAGCTAACGATTCTTGTCATGGAGTATACATTTTACAAAAGTGAAGATACTAAATGATTATATAACAGGAAACTGTAAGTGTTTGTTTTTTAATGATGAAGTATGAATATTTAAGGCTTTGAACTAGAGGAAAAACTAGATAGTACCAATAATTTCAATACCCCAAGTGTTTACTCATTAATGAATAAACTTCTGGGTTTTCAGGTTTTAAAAAAGTTCTAGATTTTATTTCTCCTTGTGTGAAAAAAATTACTTCAGGGTAAAACGATACAAACCCCATATTTTTAAATTCGTTTTGTTTATCAATAATAACATTAGGGTGATTAAGTATTTTATTATGCGAACCTAACAAAAGTTTTAATCTTTTAAAGTCATTGATATCAGTCCAAATAACAACACTATCTTTTAAATCTCCTTCAACCATCTTGTCTATTACAAACGATTGAGTAGAGCCTACACAGCCATTACATCCTGCATTAGGTATAACAACTACAAGTTTTATATTTTCAATATCCGAGTCAACTAGATTTTTTTCTATAAATGAAATTATTTTTGATTGGGAAATAGAAGAATCAGGAGTTAGAATACGAGGCTCTTTACAACCATATATAAAAATGAACGCAATAGAAAATATAAAAAATCTCATGATCACTCTATTGTAAAAATATCAAACGTTAAAAAATTATCATCTTCATTATATTTCTCTTTATTCGCTATATATAATCCCTTTTTACCTACAAAAGACATATCGTATTGATATGTTGTTGGATTCATTTCGTGTTCAAGAATTTTATTGAATGTATCATCCATCGCTATAATAATGGTATTTGGAAAAATCCCTTTTGAGAAATCAGCATAGGTATTAGGTTGTATACCTATCCTGTAGTAATAACCATTTGACCAATCACTTAAAATACCCCAATATTTAGGCGTTGAAAAACTATATTTCCCTCTTTCAATATAATCAACAGCTCTTTTGAAATCTGTACTAAAAGGTTTTGCATCTTCTGAATTGATGTAGTCACTTTTTACGTTGTATGTATTAATTTCAGAAGGTAATTTTAATTGTAAGATTTCATCACTAATCGAAAAAGCGAGAATAAAAGTATCATTGTTGCTATTATAGTCATAATATAATCTAGCGATGCCTTCCCAATTACCGTTATTTAGCTTATCAGGATTAATACCTCGAAAAAAAGTTTGCTTTTTTTCTATATCATATTCTAAAAATGAATTTTCATAAGTACCTTGAACTTGCTCTTCTGGTGCTACACAAGAAATATATAACTTACCATTTATATATTTAATTGGTGAGAACGTACTACCCAGAGGAACTGGCAACTTTGGGTCAAACTCCTTCAATAGTGGATACCTATTTTTAACTTTTCCTTCATCATTCACTTGAAATACTTCAAATGTAAATTTTGATAATACAAAAATTGAATCCTTGTTATGGTAGTAAAAACCACCTACTTCACCTTTAACAGAATCAGGCCCTTCGGTTTGTAGTTTTATTTTTCTTACCAGTTTATGATCTACTTCACTCAAATCGTAGACATTGAGCGTATTAGACGATAGCGGTAATGTAATTAGTAATTGTTCATCATCTATATATTGAATATTTTCTGCATAAAAGCTAGTTTCTAAATCTAAAGGTATTTTTATACTACCTGATTTCACTAAGGATTTAGAATATTCTTTGGACGCGATCATATTCTCATCTAAATCAACACTTTTAGATGCAAAAACCTCATTATCAGTATTTTTTGATTCTTTTTTGCAGGATATAAAGCTTACTGAGCATAAGAATATAAAAATAGTAAGTGTTTTAAGCATAGTGACTTTTTAAGTTATAAGGTGTTTATCTAAAATAAAAATTATTATTACAGAAAAACACCTTAAAAGATTTAATAGCTTAGCGGATGTCTTTAATTACTGTTCCACCGCACTCATTACCCCCTGGATTACACGTAAATCCTTGATTACCTGGCCTTGTATCACATCTTCCAGAGTTACCTCTCGTACAAAACACAACAGGGGTACGATTTGTATCGGTTTTGGCAACAACTTTTTGATCCAAATCTAGCGTATTGCTTGAAATTGAACTAGATGTAAATGAGCAA
>CAYGQJ010000041.1:0-33179 GCA_964351845.1 uncultured Flavobacteriaceae bacterium
ATAATTTATGAAACTCAATCTAACAATAGTATTTCTATTCTTATAACGTATATAAAAATACGTTGAGAAGATGAACAGAATTAAAATTCTTACTTTTTTAACTACCTTTCAATCAAAACGGGAAAATAACGCGTACAATGCGCACTTTTCATACACAATTCCGTTAGTGGTAATTACCAAAAAAAATGAAAATACCGAAAATAAAAGGAATAATTGACAGACGAATTCTTATCAATTATCAGGTTGACAAAAAAGTTTTAGAAAATTATTTACCAAAGCCGTTTAAACCTAAACTAGTTAATGGAAAAGGTATTGCGGGAATCTGTTTGATTAGATTGAAAGAAATTAGACCCAAAGGATTGCCAAAACAAATCGGGATTTCTTCAGAAAATGGAGCTCATAGGATTGCTGTTGAATGGAATGAAAACGGAAAATTATGTGAAGGTGTTTATATTCCAAGAAGGGATACTTCTTCTAAGTTAAACTCTTTAGCTGGAGGTGCTATTTTTCCTGGAATTCATCACCTAGCTGATTTTAAAGTTAGCGAATCTAACGGGAACTATAATGTGTCGTTTATTAGTGATGACAATACGTCTTTATTAATTGAGGCAAGTGAAACTGATCGTTGGAATGATGAAAGCGTATTTGAAAACCTAAATGATGTCTCAGATTTTTTTGAGAATGGCTCAATTGGATATTCTCCTGACAAAAATAACTTTGACGGATTAAAACTCAAAGCATATAACTGGAAAGTCTCCCTGTTAGAGGTACATAAAGTTCAATCTAGTTTTTTTGAAGATGAAAACATTTTTCCAAAAGGTTCTGTAAAGTTTGATAATGCACTTTTAATGAAGGATATTGAACATGAATGGATTGGATTAGAAAAAATAAAAACCACTGAAACTATATAACATTATAGCGCATTAAAACCAAAAACAGTGAATGTCAGGAGTTGTACATTCACTGTTAAAAACTAAAGGTATATCATTAATTACTAGAATGCCATGTTGCCCAATCTTTCATACTGCCAAATAAGACATTCTTTCCCGAAGATCCATTAGTAAGTACAATAATTCCAGATTTTGAATCAAAATCAAGCATAAAACCAGATTGCCAACCTTCATTAGAGCCTCCATGACCCGATAATGTAAAATCTCCAAAACGATTCATGATCATATACCCCATTCCGTAATTCCCTTTTGATAATTCAGTAGGGTTAATTAGAAGTTCAATACTTTTTTCAGACAGCACTGGATTTTTTGAAAATGATGCTTTTGCAAAAAGAATGAGATCATCAAGTGTTGTGTGTAAGCCAGCTGCTGCTTGTGCATTAAAAAGTCGTAGCGGAATTTCCTTTGCTTCTTCATCATATGCCTTTGCAGATTTTTTTACTATTTGCTTGTCTATCGTAAAACTAGTATGCTTCATTTTTAAAGGTTTGAATACACTTTCTTGCATATACGCAGCAAATGTTTGACCACTTACCTCCTCTATGACAAGCTGTAAAATAGAATACCCTCCACCAGAATATTGCCACTTGCTTTCAGGTTCCATAATAAGTTGTACGGCCTCTTCTGGACGGGTATCTCCTGATAATGATTTAGTAATTGATACTAGTTCATTTTTTGCTTCATAGCCATGGTATCCATGCACAGATAAACCCGCAGTATGCTGTAATAAATTCCTAATAGTTACTTTATTTGAATCAAATTCACTTGAGGGCAATTTCCACCTCGAAATGTATTTTGAGGCAGGAGTATCTAAATCTAGTTTCCCTTCTTCTACTAATTTCATAATGCCCCATGCAGTGAACATTTTTGATATAGAACCAATGTTAAAGCCTGTTTTGGGGTTGACCTCTGTTCCAAGAGCAATATCTGAAAATCCGTAACCCTTTTTAATAATCACTTCACCATCCTTAATAATGGCTATTGCTAATCCAGGAACCTTATGTTTTTGTAATGATTTTGGAGTGGTTTCATCTAACGTTTTTAATAACTCCTTTTCTGAAGTCGTTTGAGCTTGTATGACTAAAGTCGATACTACCAGTGTAATAAGTGTAATAAGAGTTTTCATTTTATAAAGTTTTAAATTTGATGTAAACCTAGTGCTGAATTATTGTGATCTATAATCAATTTGATGAAGCTCACAAATGCAGTGTCATACATCTATTTATGATATTTGAAGTACCTTTATCATTTAATTTGAAACGTTTGCAATGTGAAAAGAGACGTTCATAAAATAAAAGTTATGACCTTGAATTCGCAACATAGATTTGTGTCACAATCCTAAATAATTAGAACTAATGACACATAAAAAACGTTTACAAACGGCCACAATACTATCAGGAATCATACTTGTATTGATGGTGATTTTAAGAGATGCTAAAAGCGAAATTTTCACGGTACTTTCAGTATCACTAGGAGTCGTGGTCTTTTACACCGCTTTATATTATCTTTTCCAAACTGAAAAAATAAAGTTTGGAACTTCTAACCTTCGACTGAAATATATTTTTTTAGGAATAAGTATTCCACTTTTATTATTTGGTGTTGATGCCACTAGTGATATGGGAGAAGGATTTCTATATCACGCTGTTAGAGTCCTTTTGGCTATTGAAATTGCATATGTAATTTTCTATTGGACCTATGAATATCGGAAAAGTATTCAGCAACTTAAAAAAGACAAATTGGAAGCAGAATTGATGCTTTTAAAAAATCAGATAAATCCTCATTTTTTCTTTAATACACTTAACAATTTATACTCCTTAATAAAGAAAGATACTGATGCTGCTCAAGACTATGTCTTGAAATTATCTGATTTGATGCGATTTACTATTTACGATAGTGGTAAAGAAAACGTACAGTTAAAAGAAGAACTATCCTATTTACTAAACTTTATTGATTTACAAACGGCCAGATATCATAAAGATATTGATGTTCATTTTGAAAAAACGATTAAAAATCCAGAGACCAAGGTAGCTCCTTTACTTTTTATAATCTTGTTAGAAAATGCTTTTAAACATGGTGTTGAAAAAACTACGGAAGATGCATTTGTACATATAAAACTAATGGAAGATGATCGTAAAATAAGCTTCACCGTTAAGAATAACTTCGAGACTGAAGAACCTACAAAGAATGATGGTATTGGACTCAAAAACTTAAAAAATCGCTTACATTTATTATACCCAAATGCGCATCAATTATGTAATCATAGTGAAGAAGGCATATACGCAACAACCTTAGAAATATATAAGAAATGATAAAATATATAATCGTAGACGACGAAACAGCTTCTCATGATATTATTAAGGATTTTGCGAGTAACTTATCCTATTTATCACACCAAAAAAGTTGTTATAATGCTTTTGAAGCTCTTAAATATTTGACTGAAAACTCCATTGATCTTATTTTTTTAGATATCAATATGCCTAAACTTTCCGGTTTAGACTTTTTAAAAACACTGTCTAAACCACCAAAAATCATCATCACCACTGCCTATAAAGAATTCGCTTTAGAAGGTTATGAATTGAATATTGATGATTATTTACTAAAACCCTTTAGCTTCAGTCGTTTTGTGAAGTCTGTTAGTAAGGTTGCTGATTTATTGGCAAGTAAGTCCAATACCATTCAAAACAATGAAATCCTAGAAGACAGCAAGATTTTTGTAAAAGAAGATAAAAAATATTATCAAATTAAATTAAAGGATATGCTGTTTATAGAGGCCTATGGGAACTACACAAAGATTAATATGATTGATAAAGTGATTGTTTCTCATCAAACGTTAACATCCTTTACACATAACTTACCCGAAAGTCAATTTATAAGGGTTCACAAATCTTTTATGGTCTCCATAGATAAAATAGAATTGATCGAAGGTAATAGAATTTGTATACGGGATCACAAAATACCCATAGGCAAAATGTATAAACTTAACGTCAATCGATTAATAAAATAAAAATACGAGCATTGATTTACGGTAATCTTATAAATTAGCTCTCTAAACACGCAATTAATCATATCCAGGCACCTTATCCCATCTACATCAAACACATGAAAAAACAGCTTTTAATTTTCCCACTTTTATGCTTTTTAATAATACTCAGTTGTAAGAAAAACGAAAACCATACACTCGAAATTAACAACAAAGAAACTCCAAAAAACAGTAAAGAAGTTCCTGGAAATAGGTTCGAAAACAACGTGTATAATTTCAACTACGCTGACGATTGGAGTATTACAGATCGTGAAGAAATAGAAGCAGGTATTTATTATGTGGCTTTGGAAAAAAACGGAATGGATGCTAGTGGACTTATGACCATCATTTCATATGAAGAGGTTATCGATTTAGACGCATCTATCATGATGAATATCGAAGAACTCCAAAATAATTCTGTTGTCAACAATTTAAACTATGATCCATTACAAGACAGCACGTTTAATTCAATAAAATCTAGATCTTCAAACTTTACTTTTAAAACAATGGAGATTGAGCATGATGGCATCATATATGCATTTAGCAGTACAACTAATTCAGTTGTTATTTTTAAACAAGAAGCACTTGAAGATAAAAAAGAAAACATTGAAGGGTTTGATACCATTGAAAATAGTTTTGAAATAAAATAAACAACAAAGTACCTATCAAACCAACAAACCCTATTTATTCCCAATGATTTTTTCAAGACATTGCTCCTTATGCGAAAATGAAATCAAGAATATCGTAGATGATTACGTAACAACAGAGCACTAAAACAGTGTTTATTACTGTCTACATCGTGTAAAATCTAGGGTCCGCTTTCGCGAAAGCATACACATTCCCACTAAAAAAATACATAACGAATAGAACTGTGTTCCTTGATAAACAAGCAAAACAGAAAGTTAGCGTATCTTTAAGCAGGACATCTTTAAAAAACTCCTTTGTAGCTATGATCAAAAACACCCTCTTTGCTGTAATTCTTTGCTATACATCGGTCAGTTGGGCACAGAAAACCATTCCTAATAAAGCGGAAATGTGCGCGACCCTCTCCGAAATGATCCAAAACGATCGCTTACATCGATCAAAAAAGCCTGATAAATTTTCTGGAGCTGAAAAAAGTATTTATTCAGAAAAACAGATCGACTCCATGAATGTACTACAATGGAAAATCGATAATTACAATACAGAAAAACTCATCGCATTGACCAAAGAGTATGGATGGATTAGTGATGAGCGTATTGATTGCCCTCAATTACAAATCTGGTTAATTTTCAGGCATTCACAAAAAAAGTATTTTAAAGAAATCTTAGAGTTAATTGAAAAAGAGCGTGCTGCAAAACGATTAAATGACTTTCAATACGGATTGATTCACGATCATTTACACGGAAGACCTCGAGGATAGCATCTAGTTGTATGCATTCGCTAGCTTGTTTTAAAAGAATTTCTTATGCTTTTCCCGTTTCTATACAATCAAAACACCCTATCAAAAAACCTTAATTTTCTTAAAAAAACCACTATCTATAGTAGCTACAAGAAGTTTTGTGCTTAAATTAGTAGCTTTAAAAAAATTACTACTTCTGAATATAGACTTAATTGTGTATTTCACGCGCTTCCCCTAGCGGCAACTTAGATACGTTATCCTTTCCAAGTAGTGCCATTTATGAACGTTAATACACTTTACAATGAAAAACATGTTACTTATTGTAGGCCTTTTTGCCTATACAATCGGATTTTCTCAAAGCTTACCGATAGATTTTGAGGGAGATATTACCACAGCAGACTTTGTGGATTTTGATGGTGGAACTGCCACTGTTTTAGAAAATCCTTTCCCTTCAGCAATAAATAATAGCGCTACGGTAGCACAGATCATCAGAGATGGTGGTGAAGTATTTGCGGGTAGTAAAATTTTATTGACAGACAATTTGGATTTCTCTGTACTGACAAAGATCACCATGAAAGTATATACGACAGCTCCCGTGGGAACGACCGTAAAATTTAAGTTAGAAGGAGCTGGTCCATCCGTAGAGGTGGATGCAACCACGACGGTCTCTAGCGCATGGGAAACCCTAGAATGGATTTTTGTAGGCACTGAAAATAACCTGAATGAGGTTGTTTTTATGTTTGATTTTGGTAATGTAGGCGATGGCTCAGAAAATTCAACATTCTACTTTGATGATGTAGCACAAGTAGAAGGACCTGTCGCTCCCGTAGCTACCAATTTGCCTATTGATTTTGAAACAGGCGTTGTAGATACAGATTTACTTAGTTTTTCTGGTGCGACGGCAAGTGTCATTCCAAATCCTCAAGTAGACGGTATAAACCCAAGCGCAACGGTGGGGCAAATTGTACGTGATGGCGGTCAATATTGGGCAGGAAGTAAGATCTTCTTAACCAATAACATCGATTTATCTACCATGTGGCATATTTCTATGAAAATCTACACGACCGCACCTGTAGGCACACGCATGAAATTAGAACTTGAAAGCGCTAGTGGAGTTACCAACTTAGATTACCTGACCACCGTCTCTGGCGAATGGGAGACAGCGAGTTGGAATTTTGATGGCCAAGCGAGTGATTACAATAGAATCAACTTTTTATTTGATTTTGGAAATGTTGGTGATGGTTCAAGTGACTCTACATTTCTTTTTGACGATGTACAACAAATTGTTGGCCCTCCAATACCAGATCCCATCGCAGCTAGCCTGCCTGTTGATTTTGAAGCCAGTGTTGTGACTTCTGATTTTACCAATGTAAGTGGCGGAATCGCTACGATCATTGAAAACCCACAAGCAAACGCTGACAATCCAAGTGCGACTGTGGCACAGTTTGTACGAAGCGGTGGTGCGCCATGGGCACAGAGTAAACTGATACTTACCGAATTTTTGAATCTTTCTACTGAGAGTGCTATTTCTATGAAAGTCTATACAGACGCGCCTGTAGGCACCTTATTAAAATTAAAAGTAGAAAGTACAGACGCAGGCTTTGCCAATGAACGCGATGTCAATACCACTGTCTCTGGCGCTTGGCAAACCTATACGTGGGACTTTGCAGGAGATCCGCCAGTATATAACGTACTAACCTTTATGCTAGGATATGCAACTCCAAATGATGCATCACCTTCTGCAACTTTCTTATTTGATAATATCACACAGGTAGATCCAGCCTTGAGTGTGGATGATCAGTTCTTAAACGCTAATGACATTCTTAGCTATCCAAACCCCGTAAAAGATGTGTTTACCATCAGTGCAAAAGATAAAACCATTACGACTGTGACGCTTTTTGATATTCTCGGAAATCAGGTGAATGTAATTCATCCAAATAGCAACGAAGTCAAAATGGATCTATCAAGTTTCGCTAAGGGCCTGTATATCGCAAAAATAGAAACCGCTTCAGGAACAGGAAGCGTCAAACTCATCGTGCAATAAACTATTTTTCAGAGGAATATTCCTTTTGAAATTGTACATCGCATAATTTTATATGCACCTACGTTGATATAAACATCACATATTTGATGAATTAAAAATAACAAGTGCCTCGTACTAACTATAGTACGAGGTACTTACACATAACTAGATGTCTAATGAGTAGGCTTCTATTTTTCTACAGGGTATTTTATCGTCGGAAACACATACATAAGGGATCACTAAAGTAAAATACTTGTATTTTTTAAAAAAAAGCAATAGCTTTCAAAATAACTAAAATCTAAAAATATGTTTTACAAAATTGGTGAAATAGCACATGGTGGAATCGTATTTCACGTAAATGAAGATGGAAAACATGGTAAAGTAGCAGCCCTCGTGGATCTTAAGCATTCAAAGCTTCCTGAAATGGATTGGGGCAAAGCTACAGACGCAATAAAAAGCACTGATATTGAAGGGTATACAGATTGGCAATTCCCATCTAAAGAAGACTTAAATAAAATGTACACCAACCTTCACAAAGAAGGACTTGGTGAATTTCAGTCTCGATCTATGTATTGGAGTGCTACCAGTATGGCTAATGACCTTGCTTGGAGACAGGACTTTATGGACGGAAGTCAAATTCCTAGCCCAAAAATCATGAGAAACAGTGTTCGTCCATTTCGAGTGTTTTAAACACTTGGCAAGTCATACCATCCTTTAAAACATGAATTTGTAAGTGCTTTATATAAAATTTGACATACAAGACACTTCAAGATATCAAGACTTTCAAAAACTATACGATCATATGGTGGCTGTAAGGCAACCTGATCATACCTTTGATGATGAAGGACCTCATTTTGACTGGGACAGCATGACCCAAGAGGAAGTAGATAGCTCATTAGAAATACTCAATGCATTTTTAGATGAAACCCCTGAATCACGCAGGTACAAAAGCTTTATTCCTGAGTATGCACATTTGTTTATAGGGCAATACCTTCAAGGGGATCATCAAACACTAGAAACGCTGGATATCAATGATATGCTCTCATTATTTAATTATTTAGAGTACGGCTTTGAAGTAGATTTGAATCGGCTTGAAAAAGAACATAAAGACACTGGAATTGTTGAATTTTCAACAGGCAACTACCCTTTTGGAGGGTTAGAACGCTTTTTCATCACCCTGAAAGCATTCGGTTTGATTCCTGTAGAATGTTTTGATGGCTTTACCATCGCTACATTGAAATGGGAATCGGCTTTTGAATACACTGCCGGCGAACTACCTGAGAGAACAAAAGAATACCTACGTAAGTATAGAAAATAATAGGAATGTAGGGTGTTTCCCTGTATATTTTTTCGCGAAAGCGAAAGTGACACCAGAAAAATTTATCCAAAAAGTAGCTTTAGAAACATCAAGATAAGTCGCTAAAAACAACTTAAAAACAACTTAAAAATAAGTTTTGAATCTTAGGGTTCCGTTTTGTAAATTTAGTTTTTTGGAGTAAACACAAAACGGAAAGAAATAAACGTATCCAATCCTAGCTAACTAACAACCAAAACACACCTATATGGCATCAAAAATACTAGATTTCAGTAATATAAAAGGAGATTTCACAGGGGGCTTAGTCGCCGGTGTGGTTGCCTTACCCTTAGCACTTGCCTTTGGGGTACAATCAGGAATGGGCGCTACGGCAGGGCTTTATGGCGCTATTATGGTTGGGATATTTGCTGCGATTTTTGGAGGTACACAAACACAGGCCAGTGGACCTACGGGACCAATGACCGTGGTCGCTGCTGCCCTAGTCACAGCTGCCATCCAAATAACGGGAAGCTTGGAATCGGCCATGGGCATCATCCTTTTGAGTTTTTTATTAGGAGGTGTTTTGCAAATTGTATTTGGTCTTATTAACATCGCTGGGTACGTAAAATATTTCCCCTACTCCGTAGTCTCTGGATTTATGAGTGGTGTGGGGCTGATCATTATTATCCTGCAATTATTTCCCTTTGCCGGGCTTTCATCGGCTAAATCAACGACTGCAGTGATCCAAGATCTGCCAAGACTTTTTACCGATTTTAATATTTACTCCCTTGCCTTAGGGGCGTTGACAGTCATTATTTATTATGTATTCCCATACATCACCAAAGCCATCCCAAGTGCTTTAGTAGCGCTTATTGTTTCGGCACTTGCTGGGTATTTATTAGGATGGGATGTGCCTATCATCGGAGAGATTCCTTCTGGGATTCCTAGTTTACAAATTGAAACCATGTTTACCAATATCCCGCCTGAATCCTATACGTTGATATTAGAATATGCGGCGGTACTGGCAGTTTTAGGTAGTATTGATTCCTTGTTAACCTCTGTGATTGCAGATAATATGACCAAGACACGCCATAAAAGTAATCGAGAATTGATTGGACAAGGGATTGGAAATATGCTCGCGGCTATTTTTGGTGGAATTCCAGGGGCTGGAGCTACCAAAGGAACAGTTGTTAATATCAATGCAGGGGGTAAAACACGTATTTCTGGCGCTATTCATGGCTTATTTCTATTAGCCGTTTTATTAGGGCTAGGATCTCTTGCTGCGTATATTCCGTTATCTGTATTGGCTGGTTTACTGATTCCTATCGGTTTTAAAATCATTGATGTAAAAGGGTTAAAGCATTTATTAAGAGTTCCAAGAGCCGATGCTGTGGTATTAGTATTGGTATTATTAATTACCACCTTTGGTAGTTTGATTCAAGCCGTGGGAATCGGTGTGGCACTTGCATGTATCTTATTTATGAAAAAAGCTAGTGACCTTGGTGAAAAAGGAATTACTATGGATACCGTAGCAAACCTAAAAGATGAAAAACCATGGCAGGATGAGTTGCCATTCTATGATGAGTACAAGGATAAAATACTTATCAAGCACTTAAAGGGACCGTTGTTTTTTGGGTTTACCACCCACCTTAAAAATCAAATGACGGAAATAGATGATACTATCAAAGTCTTAATTATCAGAATGGATGAAGTCCCGCTCATCGATCAATCTGGGCTGTATACACTAGAAGATATTGTGTTTAATCTTGAAGAGAGAGGCGTGCAAGTACTCATGGTTAATATCCAAAAACAACCGATGGATACACTACGATCTATAGATATCATCCCAGACTTAATTACTGAAGAACATATTTTTGAGAACATAAAAGATGCCTTTGCGTATCTAAAAGAAACGATTGAAACGTCCTAAGGGAGGTTCATATAAAATATATAGCCTTCATACGTATGTGTGAGCAATCATTATAAATGCAACTAACATGAGGTATAACACCGCTGTTCCGAAAGCACTACTACCCTACTATCAAGATGCATTAGCGAACTATAGCATTGCATATAAGAAGGGGCATTTAGAAACTGCTTGGCAGTATTTGGAGCGTGCGCACATTATTGGTCAGCGATATCCGTATGCGCATACACTGGTGCACTGGAAAATGTTACAGTTTGGATGTAAGATTAAAAGTAGAAAAGAAATCTTAGGGCAAATCCCGCGTCTTATTTTTGGGGGTGTGAAATCCTTTGTAGGCAAAATTCCTGTCGGTAATCCAGGAGGAGCTAATGTTCCGCCTTTACGACCCTTTCCGATAGAGAAAGAACTACTAGATATCTTTGCCAAAGCAGGTGTGGCATTAGATTGAGAATAGCCTACGACAACAGATGCTTCATCAATAATTTGTATGATTTTTTATACGCTTTCGCGAAAGCAATACCTTCATTACAACCAATACAACTAAGATTATGAAAAAAGTAAATATATTTCTTATATGCCTCCTATGCGCTTTTGGAGTGAAAGCACAAAGTTTTGTAGGCGCTTGGGAACGGTATCACGTTTCTGAAAATGGCGACAAACTCAAAAGTGTTGTTATTTTTTCTGAAGGGTATCAGGTAATTACGGTCTATGATGCAAGTACAGGGAAGTTTATAAGTACCAATGGAGGAACTTGGAAGTTAACCGGAAATACCATGACCGAAAAAGTAGAATTTGACAGTGTGACCCCTGAACGCGTGGGTAGTGAAGTAAGTTTTGAAGTCGCTATCAGCGAGACTATGATGGAAATTGTAGGCAGTGATATGAAATTTAAAAGAATAGATGATGGCACACCTGGAGAATTACAAGGTGCATGGTTAATGTCTGGTCGAATACGAGATGGTAAGACACAATCTAGAGATACCAGCAGACCTCGAAAAACCATGAAAGTTTTATCGGGAACCCGTTTTCAATGGATTGCATACAATACAGAAACCAAACAATTCATGGGCACTGGTGGAGGCACCTACACCACCATCAACGGAAAGTATACCGAATCTATCAAATTCTTCTCGAGAGATGACTCCAGAGTAGGCGCTGATTTGACATTCGATTATCAATTAATGGAGGGTGCCTGGCATCACTCAGGCTTATCGAGTAAAGGACAGCCTATCTATGAAATATGGAGTGTTAGGAAATGAGAATTTTTCTGAACAACATATTTCTAACCATCTAAAAACAAACATGAAAAACAGACTCACTATCGGATTATTACTCTTTACCATGAGTATTCTATCCTGTAAATCAGATCCTGCTAATGGTCCTGTCGCTACAAACGCTGAAAACAACATCTTTACCGTTGACAAAGATTTTTGTGAAACTATGGGGTTGCCTATGATCTCTTTTCATTTGGAATACCCTAAAGTATTGATCACCGATTCTGCTGTAAAAGGGTATAAAAATTACAACTACAATGCCTTTTTGAAATGGAACGATAAAGAAATTCAAACAGAAGGAATTTCCTTGGGGTATTATACGCCTCAGAAAACCAATCTATTTAAAGGAACCTTAAAAGCTACCATACTAAATCAGGTATTAAAGGGGTACTCACAAATCTTTGAAGAAGTAACAAGCTCAAAAATTGAGATTACTGTTTTTGACAATAAGGAATATTATGTCCTAAGAGCCATAGGCTCGGTAAAAAACCCAGAACCAGATTCAGAAATTGTAGGGACGTATTTAATTCAAACCCTTATCATGGAGCCGCAAGGAAGCAATGAGAATGGGCTTTTATTTACGTTTATTGCCAATGAAGAGTCTGACATTAAAACCTATGAAGATTTTGCAAACAAAGGCTATATAAGCACCGTATGGAAAACCCTTTCGTTTAAATAGCGTTTTTTAAAGGCCATTTTTATCACCAACTAATCATTTACAAGTACCGACTATCCTTCATAAAATTAGAGGTTTGTGCCGAATGGCTGCCTTTTAATGACGCTTTCGCGAAACTATTGCATGGTCTATGAAATACGGGAAAAAGAACACAGTGTGATGATAAATAAAAACAATGTTCCATTTTATAATTACTTTTGAGTGACATAAAACATCATAATATGTCTAAAGAGACAACAAAAGCGCTATGCCTTTCTTATTTGCGCAAATATGAAGAAAAGGACATAAACGGTATTGAAAAAATGTTTTCAGATGATATCATATTGCGTGATTGGAAAATTAGAGTGACGGGCAAGCAAAATGCCTTACTAGAAACTCGCAAAAATTTTGAAGCTGTTGACTCCCTAAAAATAGAAGTCCTGTCCACCTACGAAAATGAAAACACCGTGGCTGCGGAGTTAAAAATAACCATTGACGCTACCGAAGAACTCTATGTAGTAGATGTCATTACTATTGACACAGCTTCAAAAATAGTATCTATAAGAGCCTATCTAGGAAGAGGAGATGTCTAAATTTTTATATTCGAATAGATTTTTAGGCTTTCTTTTACAGATATCGCCTCAAAACACAAAAAATACACGAATCATAAGGTGTTATAAAATTTAAAAAAATGGAACCATACCATAGTATACTTCAAAATATTGAGCGTTATGTATCCCTTTCTGATGATGAAAAGAAAAGACTCATCGCGATCATTAGAACCACTAAGATCAAGAAACGTCAATTCATTGATCAGCCTGGATATGTGTGTCAGTATAGAAATTATGTAGTAAAAGGAGCTTTTCGTTCTTATTTTATAGATGACGAAGGAAAAGAGCACACCATACAAATTGCCATTGAGGATTGGTTTGTGAGTGATTTTTATAGCTATATTACCCAAACTCCTGCAACCCTTTTTGTAGAGGCTATGGAAGATTCAACGATATTTCAAATGACGTATGATGATATTGAAGGGCTTTGCAAAGAAATTCATGGACTGAGCGAATACTTCAGAATATCAACAGAAAGGGCTTTTGCTTTTTCGCGAAAGCGAGCTTTATCTAATTTGAGTATGACCGCAGAAGAGCGATATAAAGAATTATTAGATCGCTACCCAACGATTGTAAGGCGTGTGCCTCAAAAGGTAATTGCTT
Organism: uncultured Flavobacteriaceae bacterium; assembly: GCA_964351845.1. GTDB lineage: Bacteria > Bacteroidota > Bacteroidia > Flavobacteriales > Flavobacteriaceae > Dokdonia. Next base: position 13,738 of record CAYGQJ010000041.1, read on the forward strand.
CATATCTAGGTATGACGCCAGAATTCATGTCCAAAATAAGAAAGAATCTCTCTATAAAATCTTAATCTAGTTCAAGACAATTTCATGAACCAGTTCATTTTTTAAAAAGGCATCTAGCCACAATTTTGTCATGTCGATTTTGACATCACAAAAACATAAAAAATGAATACGAAAACAAATTCTTACCAAAACGGTTTAAAAGAACTACGCACAAATTTAAGCGCTATGCTACCTGAAGATGCCTTAACGGTTTTTGATCAGGATGCAAATAACCTGCAAGCAAATCATCAATCTATTTTAAAATTAAAGGTTGGCGATATAGCACCCGATTTTTCACTTTCAAATGTAAATGGGCAAACCATTAAGCTTTCTGAACTGCTTCAAAAAGGAAAAGTGGTCCTCACTTTTTATAGAGGAACTTGGTGCCCATATTGTAATTTACAATTGGCGCATTATCAGAGCGCATTAGAAGAAATTAATTCGTTGGGTGCCCAGTTAGTAGCTATTTCGCCTCAAACTCCAGATGAGTCACTTACGATCAAAGAGAAAAACGACCTGAAATTTGAGGTGCTGAGTGACAACGGAAATATCGTTGCTCATACATACACCACAGTATTTAAAAATAGCGAAATCCCTATAGATACAATGACTGCATTAGGTTTTGATTTTGATAGCCATTATTCTGATGACTCAAGAGAATTACCGATTCCTGCGGTTTTTATTATGGATAAAAGTGGTCGTATCGCTTTCGCGAAAGCAGAAGGTGGCGATTATAGAAACCGAGTAGACGTATCTGAAATTATAGAAACACTTAAAAAGTAATCACATGAAAAATAAAATTTGGTTCATCACAGGGATTTCTAGCGGACTAGGCAAAGCACTTGCCTTATCTGTAATAGAAAAAGGAGATTTTGTTATTGGTACATTTAGGAAAGAAGCACAGATGGAGGCATTTAACCGAGAGCATAGAGATAAAGCGCATTCGGTTGTATTGGATATTACTCATGAAAAAAGTATTGAAAATGAGATTCAGAAGGTAATTTCAACGTTTGGTCACATTGATGTTTTGGTAAATAATGCAGGTGTGGGCTTTGTAGGTGCTATCGAAGAAACCTCTACTAAAGAGGTGAGAGCTGTTTTTGAAGCTAACTTTTTTGGGACATTAAAACTTACTCAGACAGTACTGCCTTTTATGAGGAATGAAAAAAATGGGCATATCGTTCAAATTTCATCACATGGCGGTATAAAGGCGTTTGCAGGTTTTGGCATTTACAATGCGAGTAAGTTTGCGCTAGAAGGTTTTAGTGAAGCACTAGCACAAGAAGTTGCGCCGTTAGGAATTAAAGTTTCTATGATTGAACCAGGGCCGTTTAGAACAAAATTTGCTGGAGATCGTTTAGGTCTTGCACAAAAGGTGATCGATGACTATATAGAGACCGCAGGAGTTTTTAGAACTAAACTAAAAGGAGTTGATGGAAAACAGGAAGGCGATCCAGTAAAAGCATCAAAAGCAATTATTGATTTGGTCTATGCCGAAAATCCAACACTGCGGCTTCCGTTAGGAAAAATAGCCTTAATGACTATTGGAATGAAATTAGACAGTGTAAAAGCTGATTTAGAAAAAAATAGAAAAACAGCTGAGGAGGTTGTATATGAGTAAAATGCGATTCACGATATAGTCTCTTGCCTTACGAGTTCGCTCATATGCACCTTTATTATCAACTCTTATTTTGTTTGATGATCAAGGTGCATATTTTTTTATATGATCGTTTCGTCACAAACTAATATTCTAAAATATATACTGTATTTTTAAAACTATAAAACGCATTTTCAGGAATCAACTAGATCACAAAAATTGAAAAACAAAAAACAACATATTTATACGATCCCTATAAAAGGAATAGTGGCTTCCCTCCTACTAGGATGCCTTATCAGTTGTACAAATACAGCAATACATGTTCCTGATTCGCCTTATCCGATAAGCGAAGATTCCTTTTCTTTAGATACTATTGCACGCGGTTTTACTATTCCGTACGGCATTGCTATTGTTCAAGACAATGAATACTTCATCACCGATAGGATTGGAAAAATGTTTCATCTTAAAAATGGTCAGCAGACAGAAATAACGGGGATGCCCGCTATTGTTACATTTGGTACGCCTGAAATACCTGCCGTGATGCACGGTGGATTGATGGACATCAGTATACATCCGAAGTATACCTCCAATGGATGGGTGTATCTATCCTACCTAGCATCTGATGGATTTGCAAAAGTATCACGATGTAAAATAAAAGACCAAACGGCTACCGCATTTGAAACTATTTTTACCACAAGAGCTCAAAATTATGCAGGAAACGGGATGCGGATTGTTTGGGAAGATGACACACATTTTTTCCTCAATGTAGGCAGTAGCAATTTTTCGACAAAAGCCAACCCTTTTTTAAATGCACAGGATCTTCAAGATGATGCAGGGAAGATTCACAGAATGCTAGATGATGGAGGAATTCCTAATGACAACCCCATTTTTGAGGGTTTTACAGCTCCCTCAACCATTTGGAGTTATGGACATAGAGATGTGCAAGGCCTGTATTTTGACTCGGCTACACAAACCCTTTTTGGCGCGGAGCATGGCCCCAAAGGAGGTGACGAGTTTAATATCATAGAAAAAGGAAAAAATTATGGTTGGCCCCTTTTTACACATGGAATCAATTATGACGGCGCACAGGTATCTACCCTATCAGAAGAAGAAGCCACTAAATTTATTGAGTTTCCTGAACACTACTGGACAGTACCCACTGAAGATGGAGGACAAGCGATTGGACCTTCCTGTTTAGTAAAAGTAGTAGGAAGCACGGTTTCAGATTGGAATGGTTATTTTGTCTTCGGTTCACTGGCGTATAGACGTTTACTAAAATACAATCGTGAAACGGATGAAACTTTTGGACTCAATGTCAAAGGCAGAATACGAACGATCAAACAACTCCCCAGTGGAGATCTCATTGCCTTAATCGAGCGAAATGATCTTAAGAAGTCTAACGGGATGATTGTGCGTATAAAAAAATAATAGCTTTTAAGAATAAACTTGTTGTCTTTCATTATGGTCAAACACCACACCACAAAAACCTACCTAGCCTTTTTAAGAGGTATTAATGTAGGCGGGCATCACAAACTACCCATGGCAGATCTTACCCTGATTTTTGAATCCTTGGGATACACACATATCAGAACACTATTAAATTCAGGCAATGTTATTTTTGATGCGCCATCACAAGGCATCAAGGACCTCGAAGATACCATCGAAAAAACGGTAGAAACCCATGTTGGTTTTCCAGTTCCTACCTGTGTTAGAGAGGCTTCTTTTATGGTACGCTTTCGCGAAAGCGATCCCTTTAAGAAGATAAACATTACAAAAGATACAAGATGTTATATCTCATTTTTGAAAGAAGACGTTACTACTGATATAACGCTTCCCTGGACAAGTAGTGATTACTCCTATCAAATTATTGAGAAAAGAGAAAAAACCATTCTAAGTGTATTGGACCTATCGCGATCGCAAACGACGAAAGCAATGCGTATCTTAGAAGCCACTTATGGTAAAAACATCACTACTCGAAATTGGAATACCATAGAACGCATCATCAAAAAATTACCATAGAATTACTTATACGTTTATGAAAATATATCTTGTTTTACTTTTACTATGTATCCCTACGATAACGTACGCATCGCATGATGTAAAAGTATATTATGAAAAAACCGATCAAGGGTATTTAATTTATGCAGATAATAATGAATACTCTCCTGTTAGTATTCAATTAAAATTTACGGTAACCAACCTTAGCCTAAAGGAGGAAAACAATCATGTCTACGTGATTAAACCGAATGAAAAGAAACAATTAGTAACAGCCCTAACGATTACTCAAAAAAACAGGGGCTATAAATTCTCCTATACATCTTGGGTCAATTATGGAGATCATACACTAACGGAGTTTGATGAGGGATATGCGTATGAGTTACCTTTCGCGAAAGCGGCATCTTACAAAGTAGCGCAAGGATATAATGGCTCCTTCTCACATCAGCAAAAAAATGCGCTAGATTTTGATATGCCTATCGGCGCTGAAATACATGCCGTACGAGATGGAATTGTAACCAAGGTTGTTGAAAAAAACAATCAAAATTGTGGTACTAAAGAATGCAAACAATACAATAATCTGATCATCATTTATCATCGGGATGGTACGTTTGCAGAATATACGCATCTTAAGCAGAATGGTGCTTCTGTAGCTAAAGGAGATACCGTCAAACAAGGGCAACTCATCGGATACAGTGGGAATACCGGTTGGAGCACAGGAGCGCATTTACACTTAGAAATATTTTTACAGAGATTACGTAAACGACAAACACTTCAAACAACATTTAAAATTAATAATGGCAAAGACATCGTACTGTTGCAAGAGAAAAACACCTATACGAAATGAGTCATACCGAAAGAATCGCGCTAGCGTATAAAGCCTTAAAAGGAACTTCCATAGGAGATGCGTTTGGGGAAAGTTTCTTTGGAGAAAAAAGGGTCATTTTAGAACACTTAGAAAGAAAAACGATTCCGCCAACTTCTTGGGACTTTACAGATGATACTATTATGGCAATGGCTGTTTTTGAGCAGTTAGAAAAAAACCAAACCATCATACAAGATACCCTTGCTCAGGCTTTCTCAAAAAATCATCAGTTAGATCTATATAGAGGGTATGGAGCTACAGCACGTACTATTTTAAGAGATATTCACGAAGGTAAAGATTGGGAAACAGTTGCTTCTGCTGTATTTGAAGGCATGGGGTCTATGGGAAATGGTGCTGCCATGCGAGTATGCCCCATTGGAGCATATTATTATGATGATTTAGAAAAGGTAAAAGAGCTTGCGACATTATCTGCAAAAGTGACGCACACACATATAGAGGGGGTTACAGGAGCCATTGCGGTAGCGGTTGCCACTGCGATTGCGACTGGGATAAAAATCAAAAAACAAGTATTGGCACCCAATGAGTTTATAAAAAAAGTAATGACCCTCTTACCAGCGTCGGATACCGCTTCAAAAATCAACAAATCAGTATCGGTCCCTTTTAGCTATACTGCAGAAACTATTACGTCTATTTTAGGAAATGGGACTAAGATCTTGGCAGTAGACACTGTTCCTTTTTCTATTTGGTGTGCTGCCCATACGTTGGGAGATTTTGAGAATTCACTTTGGAAAGCAGTTTCTGTTCTAGGCGATAGAGATACTATTTGTGCTATTGTAGGCGGTATTACCATGATGTCAGCTTCAGAAAAAACGGTCCCCAAAGAATGGTCCACTTCTGTAGAGAATATCGATACAAGTATATTTAGAACAAAAACATACGAGTAAGCTATCTAAGGGCAAGCCTACGGGACATTAGTACGAAACTGAGTTTTAATTTCAAGGCAAACCTCTGGATATTAAACCCTTTGGCGATGCCCATAAAAAATGCCGCTCGAATGAGCGGCATTTTTTATGGGTAAAAAGAGCATTCTGTTAGTTCCCTCCTTCTAATGTTTCTATAGTAGACTTCATAGCATCTGCCTTTGAGGTTTCCCCTAACTGCTGGTAGATTCCGTATAATGTGTTTGCTAACTGAATTTTTCGAGCTGTATCTTCCGCTCCGGTTCTATTTTCTAATGCTTTTTCTAGATATGGAGCTGCGCTTTTGTATAAGCCTTGTCGCTTTTCTTTAAGCTTCTCATATTTATCATAATCTGCATTTGATGTTCCAAGGCTGTTCATCTCATCAACGATAGCTCTTTCTTCACTTAAGATTAATGCCCCTATGTTATTATAAGCAGCGGCATATTTAGGGTTTAAAGAAATGGCCTTTTCATAATTTTTAATCGCTTCTTCCTTGTTACCAAGCTTATCTTCTCCTACACCAATATTATAATATATTTCAGGATTGTTAGGGTCTTTTTCAAGAACTTCGTTCATGGTTGCTTTGTACTTATCAAGCTGTTCCATTTCTAAGTATATATTTGCTTCAGAACGAATGAGCATAATATCATCAGGATTTTCAGCACGTGCAGAAGCCATTGCTTCTAATGCTTCCTCATTCTTCCCTTGAGACATGTAGATTAAAGCAATATTCTTTGCGATCTCTCCACGTTTAGATTCACTTTTTTTCTCTACGGGCTTGATATGAGATTTAGTTAATACAGCTACATCTCTATCTTGAATAGATGGAAACTTGTCTTCTTTATTCGTCTCAGCATTCGTAGCATAATACAAGGTCTCTATACCAGAAAACTTAAGTTCTGTGAGCTGATTATAATACTTTAGTGCAGTGTCATAATCTTTTCCGTTTACAGCATTAGATGCTGCATAATACAAGTATATAGTATCATTTTTACTATAGTTGTAGGCATCGGCTAGTTTGGATACAGCACTTTTGTAATTTTGAGTATTCTGATCATCAATTGCAGAGTTGATCATTGCCACCACTACGTTAGAAATACCTTTTTTTGCTTCTGCATCATACTTAGTACCTTTTAATTCATCATAAGATGCGGCAGCTACTTTTAAATCTGCTGCATTTTTATTATCAACACCTAGATACGCTTGCGCTTTGGCTAATAAAAAGTTCTCTTTTGTCTTATCATCCATAGATCCCATTAAAGCTTCTGCGGCTCCAACAAGGTTTTTTGCTTCGCCATAACTCCCGCTTTTAATTGCTTTCTGGATGGCTTTTACTTCTTTCTTTTGTGCAAATGCTGAGATACCAAAAGCAAGCGCTATTACAAATAAAAATTTAGTCTTCATTTTCTATTATTTAAAATTAAGGGTTTACAAAATTAATTAAAATTTGTTCAACCCCATTATTTATTCTTCTTCTTCAGAAGTCTCTGTGTTTGGAGTTGAATCTGTTTGTTGTTCAGTTGCTTTTGTAGCGTCGGTTACACCTTCAAGATCATCTTCATCTATTTCGTCTTCATCGTGTTTTACTTTCGCGACAGCGGCAATAGAATCATTTCCTTTTAAGTTAATGAGTCGTACCCCTTGTGTGGCTCTTCCCATCACTCTTAAATCTGCAACTTCCATACGAATCGCAATCCCAGATTTATTAATAATCATAAGATCATCGTCGTCTGTTACATTTTTTATGGAAACTAATTCTCCTGTCTTATCAGTTACAGAAATGGTTTTTACTCCTTTTCCACCACGGTTCGTAATACGATAGTCTTCAAGACTACTTCGCTTCCCGTATCCTTTTTCTGAAACCACTAGGATGTTACTCTCTAGATCATTTACAGACACCATTCCTACAACTTCATCATTCTCGTTTGCAAGAGTTATGCCACGAACACCAGATGCACCTCTACCCATAGGTCTGGTCTTGCTTTCTTCAAAGCGAATTGCCTTACCAGACTTTACAGCTAGCATGACTTGACTTTCTCCATTGGTAAGCTTTGCAGATAGTAACTCATCGCCTTCTTTAATGGTAATCGCATTAATTCCATTTGTTCTAGGACGTGAGTATTGCTCTAGTGAGGTTTTCTTCACCTGACCTTTCTTAGTGGCCATGATGATAAAGTTACTATTTACGTATTCTTCATCCTTAAGATCATTGGTAGTCACAAACGCTTTTACCTTATCATCTTGTTCTATGTTAATAAGGTTTTGAATGGCTCTTCCTTTTGAGGTCTTACTGCCTTCAGGAATCTCAAACACACGCATCCAGAAACACTTTCCTTTTTGCGTAAAGAACAACATATATTGGTGGTTGGTTCCTACAAAAAGATGTTCTAAGAAATCCTCATTACGCGTAGTAGATGCTTTTTGTCCTACCCCGCCTCTATTTTGAGTTTTATATTCCGTTAGTGACGTACGCTTAATATACCCTGCATGTGAAATGGTAATTACCACTTTTTCATCAGGAATCAAATCTGTAATGCTTACATCGCCTCCTGCATATTCAATAACAGAACGACGCTCATCACCATATTTACTTTTTACTTCAACAAGCTCCTCCTTAATAATACTCATACGACGCTCTTTGCTCGCTAAGATATCTTTTAAGTCTTGGATCGTTTTCATGATATCATCATACTCTGCACGTAACTTGTCTTGTTCCAGACCCGTTAACTGACGAAGTCGCATTTCAACAATTGCCTTTGCTTGAATCTCTGAGAGTTTGAAACGCTCAATAAGGTTGGTTCTTGCTTCATCTGCATTGGCACTTCCTCTTATAATAGAAATCACCTCATCGATATTATCTGATGCGATAATAAGCCCTTCAAGGATGTGTGCTCTGTCTTCTGCTTTTTTAAGCTCGTATTTTGTTCTACGCACGACAACCTCATGACGATGCTCCACAAAGTGGTGGATCATGTCTTTAAGATTGAGCATTTCTGGTCTTCCATTAACCAGTGCAATGTTATTGACACTAAAAGAAGATTGAAGTGCTGTGTATTTATATAAGGTATTTAAAACAATATTTGGAATACCCTCTCTTTTTAATACGTATACAATACGCATCCCGTTTCTATCTGACTCATCTCGGATCGCAGAAATACCATCGATTTTTTTATCGTTGATCATATCGGCCGTTTTCTTGATCATATCGGCTTTATTCACCTGATATGGAATCTCCGTCACGATAATACACTCACGCCCTTTTACCTCTTCTATAGTCGCCTTTGCACGCATGACAATACGGCCACGTCCTGTTTTAAACGCTTCACGTACGCCTTCATAGCCATAGATCGTTCCTCCCGTAGGAAAATCAGGTGCTTTGACATGTTGCATAAGCTCATCAATCTCTATATCGTTGTTTTCGATATAGGCCACGATGCCGTCTACCACTTCAGAAAGGTTATGCGGAGGCATATTGGTTGCCATACCTACAGCAATACCAGACGCTCCGTTAATAAGTAATCCAGGAACTCTCGTCGGTAATACTTTTGGTTCTTTTAAGGTATCATCAAAGTTGAGTTGATGATCTACCGTGTCTTTTTCAATATCGGCAAGCATATCTTCAGATATCTTACGCATACGTGCTTCTGTATAACGCATTGCAGCTGGACTATCACCATCTACAGATCCAAAGTTACCTTGTCCATCTATAAGCATATATCGTAAACTCCATTCTTGAGCCATACGAACCATTGCGTCGTATACGGAGGTATCCCCATGTGGGTGATACTTTCCTAATACTTCTCCAACAATTCTTGCTGATTTTTTGTGAGCCCCACTGGCACGTATTCCGAGTTCGTGCATTCCGAACAAAACTCTACGGTGTACAGGCTTCAAACCATCTCGTACATCAGGTAAAGCACGTGACACAATGACTGACATCGAATAATCGATGTACGCTGACTTCATTTCATCTTCAATATTAATTGGGATCAATTTTTCTCCTCCTGCCATATATAGATTGATTAAATTTTTATGTCGATTTTACTAGCTAGCAATATACCGATTTTAAAAGGTTTCTGGGGGTATACGCTTTCGCGAAAGCGTATTTTTTATTAACAATATTTAATACCCTATTTTTAATAACTACCCGACAATATACTTGGCAAACTGTCAGTTATTTTGTCTATTAGCTACTAAGTACTTCCTGCGGAATGATTTTTGAAGGATATTGCTTAAATTTACAAAGAACGTAAGGAGATCGAAATTATGGATGATAATTTTTCACCTAGAGTAAAAGACGTAATTGCCTACAGTAAAGAAGAAGCTTTACGACTAGGCCACGACTTTATAGGAACAGAACATTTACTACTTGGACTACTAAGAGATGGTAGTGGTAAGGCTATTAATATATTAAGTGCTTTACAAATAGACTTAGAGCACCTACGACGTAAAGTAGAAATCCTAAGTCCTGCTAATCCTAATAGTAGCTTACAAGGCAATGATAAAAAGAATTTACACTTAACAAGACAAGCAGAGCGTGCATTAAAAACCACCTTTTTAGAAGCTAAACTATTCCAGAGTTCTTCTATCAATACAGCGCATTTGTTATTGTGTATACTTCGCAATGAAAACGACCCTACCACAAAGTTATTAAACAGACTTAAGGTAGATTATGATAACGTAAAAGACCAATTTAAAGGTATGATGGCAAACGAAGAGGATGATTATATAGAACCTATAAAATCAGAATTTAGTGATGAACAGGAATCAAGCAACGAAGGAGAAAAAGAAAACCCTTTCGGAAATGCAGCTTCATCAAAAGGAACCAAAAAGAGTAAAACCCCTGTTTTAGATAATTTTGGGCGCGACCTTACTGCCATGGCAGAAGAAGGAAAGCTTGACCCTGTTGTGGGAAGAACAAAAGAAATAGAACGTGTCTCTCAAATTTTGAGTCGACGTAAGAAAAATAATCCTTTACTTATAGGAGAACCAGGCGTTGGTAAATCTGCCATTGCAGAAGGACTTGCCCTACGTATTGTACAACGTAAAGTATCACGTATTCTTTTTGACAAAAGGGTGGTGACGCTTGACCTCGCTAGCTTAGTAGCGGGTACAAAATACAGAGGACAGTTTGAAGAGCGTATGAAAGCGGTGATGAACGAGCTTGAAAAGAATGATGATATTATTCTTTTTATAGATGAGATTCATACCATTGTAGGCGCTGGAGGGGCCACAGGGTCGCTAGATGCTTCTAATATGTTTAAACCTGCGCTCGCTCGAGGCGAAATACAATGTGTAGGGGCTACTACGTTAGATGAATTCCGTCAACATATCGAAAAAGATGGGGCATTAGAACGTCGTTTCCAAAAAGTAATTGTTGAACCTACAACCGTAGAAGAGACTATAGAAATACTTCAAAATATCAAGGATAAATACGAAGAACATCACAATGTAAGCTATACAGATGATGCTATCGAAGCCTGTGTAAAATTAACCAATCGATACATGACAGATCGATTCCTTCCAGACAAAGCAATTGACGCTTTGGATGAAGCAGGTTCTCGTGTACATATTACAAATATTGATGTTCCAAAAAAGATTTTAGAATTAGAAAGTAAACTAGAGGAGGTTCGCGAACTCAAAACGACGGTTGTTAAAAAACAAAAGTATGAAGAAGCGGCAAAGCTTAGAGATGATGAAAAGAATCTAGAAAAAGAACTGGCTGTCGCACAAGAACGTTGGGAAGAAGAATCTAAACTTCACAAAGAAGAAGTCTCTGAAGATAATGTCGCTGATGTCGTAAGTATGATGACCGGTATTCCTGTAAATCGTATTGCACAGACAGAAAGTAATAAATTGGCCGATTTACCTGCTACGATTAAAAATAATGTCATAGGACAAGATGAAGCGGTAGCTAAAGTTGCAAAAGCGATACAACGAAATCGTGCAGGATTAAAAGATCCTAACAAACCAATTGGTTCTTTTATATTCTTAGGACAAACAGGGGTTGGAAAAACACAACTTGCCAAAGTACTTGCCAAAGAATTATTTGACAATCAAGATGCACTCATCCGTATAGATATGAGTGAGTATATGGAGAAATTTGCCATCTCTAGATTGGTAGGAGCGCCTCCAGGGTATGTAGGATATGAAGAAGGTGGTCAGCTTACAGAAAAAGTACGCAGAAAGCCGTATGCTGTTATCTTACTCGATGAGATTGAAAAAGCACATCCAGATGTATTTAATATGCTACTCCAAGTGCTAGATGATGGATTCTTGACAGATTCTTTAGGACGCAAAATAGATTTTAGAAACACCATTATCATTATGACATCAAATATTGGTGCACGTAAATTAAAAGATTTTGGTCAAGGTGTTGGGTTTGGAACAGCGAGTCGAAAAAATCAAGTAGATGAAAATGCAAAAAGTGTGATTCAAAATGCACTTAAAAAAGCATTCGCTCCCGAATTCTTAAATCGTATAGATGATGTCGTTGTGTTTAATGCACTAGAAAGAGAGCATATTCATAAAATCATAGATATAGAACTTGCAAAACTATTCACTCGTATTAAAGATCTTGGATACGATCTTAGCCTAACAGATGATGCTAAAGATTATATCAGTGATAAAGGATTTGACAAGGATTATGGAGCAAGACCTCTTAAACGTGCTATTCAAAAATATATTGAAGATGCCCTTGCAGAAGAGATCATTTCTTCAAAACTGACAGAAGGAGATTCTATACTCATGGATTTAGACAAAGAGAGTAAAGAACTTACGATTACTATAGAAAAGGCAACTCCAACAGCCTCTGAGTAAACATATGAAATTATCAAAATCACAAAAAATAGGAATAGGCATCATTACTTTTATGCCTATTCTTTTTTTTATAGGATATCTCATCACGTTCTTTTCTATCTTTTTAGGGACTTTTAATGAGATTGCTAATAGTACTTCTTCTACTCATCAAGAAATACCAGTCAACTTTATGACTGGTTTTGGGACTGCCCTAGTGTTTATGGCTTTAATACTCCTAAGCGGTCTAGCATCTTTGATCATACATATTATACATGTCACTAAAAACCAAAAACTCAAAAACCAAAATAATGGTCAGTTGATATGGATTTTGGTGATTATTCTAGCCAATGGTATAGGTGGTATTGTATATTATTTTATGGAGGTTCTACCTGAACCAAAAGAAGCCATAGCGTCAGAAACGATATAGGAAGTTTTTTCCTTCATAAGATTTCTAAGCCCTCTATTATACCTACAGCTTTTGTTTTTTTTAAAGCAGTATCTGCGATCTATATATCCGAGAAACCTAATAGATATGTGAGCATTTTTTCGCGTAAATCACATCCAAAACTAACAATCATTAGTTGTTTTTTTCGCTATACATCTCATTACTAACCATCTTTAAATTTTATTTGATTGCTACGATATTTTGTTGGAAATTTGACTTATTATATAGTTACTAATCCCCCTAACGAATACTATTTTTGAATACTACAGAAACTCATTTTGACTTTGGAAAAGTCAAAATACAAAACGATATTGTGGTTGCTGAAATGAAAGAAGGTATCACCTTTGATATCAATTACAGTAAAGAATTACTCCAATTTTGTAAAAACCATTTTAAGGACAAAACATACGGTTATATCTCAAATAGAGTTCACTCATACGCTGTAAATCCAACTGTCTACATGCATACTGCAAAAAACTCTAACATAAGAGCTATTGCTGTAGTTGCGTCGGATCCTATTAACCAAAAAAATGTAGCGATAGAAAAGCAGTTTTTTGAACACCCGTTTGAAGCTTTCGCTACCTTAGAAGAGGCGATCGCATGGATAGATGAAGTGTTAGCTAATTAAAGAGCATTTCTGAATCTACTTGAATAGAATTCATAAATGCTTTGGTTTTATGAATGTCTATAGAAAAAACCCTGTCTTCTGTGGCAAAAGGAACTTCACTACGATAAGCTGTGATGATAGACTCCAAAAAAGGTGAGGTTTTTGAAGGTGCTCTAAAATGTAAGGCTTGAGAAGCGTTTAAAAGTTCTATGGCTAGAATAGTTTCAAGATTCTCTACGACTTTAAACAGCTTTGTGGCGGCATTTGCGCCCATGCTTACGTGATCTTCCTGTCCATTAGAGGAAACAATGGAATCTACACTAGCTGGTGTTGCCAATTGTTTATTTTGACTCACAATACTTGCCGCCGTGTATTGCGGAATCATCATCCCGCTATGCAATCCTGGATTATCTACCAAAAAAGGGGGAAGATCTCTAAGACCGCTAATCAATTGATAGGTACGTCGCTCGCTAATACTTCCCAATTCAGCGACAGCAATGGCTAAGAAATCCAAAGATAGTGCTAAGGGTTGCCCATGAAAATTACCACCACTTATAATCTTATCCTCAGCAGCAAAAATATTAGGGTTATCTGTGACACTATTCATTTCTGTTTTAAACGTCTTTGATGCAAAAACAATCGCATCTTTACTCGCACCGTGTACTTGAGGAATACATCTAAAAGAATACGGATCTTGTACGTTGACTTTTTCTGTTTTGGCGATTTCGCTATCAGCAAGAAAATCTTGAATACGTTCTGCTGTTTTGATTTGTCCTCGGTGAGGTCGCACATGATGTACCAGCGGATCAAATGGTGATAGATTACAGTTAAACGCATCTATAGAGATCGCTCCGATCATATCGGCTAAATACGAGAGCTTATGGCATTTTAATAGGGCGTCTACCCCATACGCCACCATAAATTGGGTTCCGTTAAGTAACGCGAGGCCTTCTTTGGATTGTAACTTTATAGGACTTAGATGGTGTTTTTCTGAGACCGCTTTCGCGAAAGCGGGTTCATCCCCATCCCATACATGCCCTTCTCCAATAAGAGGTAGGGACAAATGCGCCAAGGGAGCTAAATCTCCACTTGCGCCAAGGGAACCTTGTGTATACACCACCGGAAGAATATCTAGATTATAAAAATCTACAAGGCGCTCTACGGTGTCAATATGTACCCCACTATGCCCATAGCTTAATGACTGTATTTTCAATAAAATCATTAATTTCACAATAGACTTAGGCACATAGTCTCCTGTTCCGCACGCATGAGAACGTACGAGATTTTCTTGTAACTGCGTAAGGTGTTCGTTTTTTATAGCGACATTACATAAACTTCCAAAACCTGTATTAATACCATATAAGGGAGTAGAATTCCCCGCTATCTTCTGATCTAAATAAGACCTAGAAGTATTAATATTATGACGACTTTCTTCACTAAGCGCTAGTAATTTATTTTCTTGTAGGATCGATGAAATCGTAGCCAGATCTAGGATTGCACTACTTATGTAATGAGTATCTCGCATAAAAGTTTTAGTTTTTAAAAAGTATTGCAATTACGTAAAAATAAACAGCAATTACTAGCCTTTAAACAAAGTTCAAGAAAACTTAATCAAGTTGTTGATTTTTAGGGGGATATAAAAAAAAGCGATCACTTTGCAGGTGATCGCTTTTTTATGGGTATAGAAAATCTATTATTTTTTGATCTCTACTTTTTCTGCATAGCGCTTCCAAAGCTTTGTTTGATGTGTTTCCAAACTAATATCTCTTCCTTGAATAAAGGCTCTTGTTAATTGATTGCCTCGCATATCAAGTGCATTTCCTTCACTTATAAATAAGGTGGCATCTTTCCCCACTTCGAGTGTTCCTGCAGTGGTATCAAGTCCTAAAATTTTTGCAGGGTTTTCTGTAATTAATTTTAGAGCATCTGCATCACTCATTCCAAACTGTGTGACTTGACCTGCATAAAAAGGAAGGTTTCGTACTTGCCAGTATTCACCATCATATCCTAAAGCGACAAGGACACCAGCATCTGTTAATAGTTTTGGTAATTTATAAGGTAAGTCATAGTCATGATCATCCATAGCGGGTAAATCTTGAACACGTTGTAAGATAACAGGGATGTTATTTGCTTTCAATTCCGCAGCGACTTTGTAGGCTTGATACCCGCCTACAAGAACCACATGCGGGATATTTAATTCGTTTTTGAATGCAATCACATCACGTATTTGACGCTCGTCATTAGCGCTAATAAATAAACGCTGACTTCCGTCAAAAACGCCTTTCATTGCAGCAAAAGGAAGGTTGACATCTGAATTTCCTTTTGAATATGCTTTTGCATTATTCATAAACGTTCGTAAGTCATCAATATCCTTTGGATAATTTTTGTTAGGCTTGAAACCTGGATCTTCACCTAGCCACCATCTGCCTCTAGTCATACTAGAAGGCCAGTTAGCATAAATCCCATTATCTGCTTTTACAGCCGCATCTTCCCAATTCCATGCATCGAGTTGCACAACCGATGAAGTTCCCGAAATTCTTCCTCCAAGCGGACGGATTTGAGCCATAAGCACTCCATTAGGACGCATACTCTCTACGACTTTAGATTCTGCATTGTACGCAATAATAGAACGTACATGAGGAATCTTATCTCCAATCTCATCATCGTCATTGGTTTGACGTACTAGACCTACTTCTACCAATCCGAGCGTGGTATTTGTAGCAATCAATCCTGGATAGATATGTTTCCCTTGCGCATTGATCACTTTGCCTCGTTGTGCAACCGTGGTTGTCGTGGCATCTGCGCACACGCTTATTTTACCATCTTCTATAATCAATATCGCATTATCGATAACAGATCCATTTCCTATGTGTGCTGTGGCTCCTACAATCGTGTATGCTTCTGTCTGAGCAGGTGCAGGCGTTTGTTGTCCTATAGCTACCGAAGCGATCAAGACGAACGCTATCGTCATATATTTTGTTAGTGCTTTCATAATATTAATGTATCGTTTCTGTAGTGTCACAATGTAAACGCTGCTTTTCTTTTTTCTTTGCAGGTTGCGTTTTTAACCCTTTTTTCTTCTCTGAAAGCATCATCGCAATCAATTTGCTTTTTTCTGCTTTTACAGCGTCTCTTAATTGTAAGTCTCTATTGATATCAAAATAAATAGTTCCTTCAATAATCGTTTGTTCTGCTTTTGCTTTGATAGACAATGGATGGTCAGACCATACGACAACATCACCGTCTTTTCCTACTTTAATACTTCCTGAACGATCGTCTAGGTGTAATAATTTAGCGGGATTTAGGGTAATCATTTTAAGCGCATCTTCTTCAGAAACACCGCCATATTTTACAATCTTAGCCGCTTCTTGATTCAAACGTCTTGACATCTCACCGTCATCACTATTTATCGCTACAACAACGCCTGCATTATGCATAATAGCAGCATTGTATGGAATCGCATCATTTACCTCATACTTATACGCCCACCAATCTGAGAAGGTAGATCCTCCTACCCCATGTGCAGCCATCTTATCTGCTACTTTGTATCCTTCAAGGATGTGGGTAAAGGTGTTGATTCTAAAATTGAAACGCTCTGCGACTTTCATCAACATATTGATCTCACTCTGTACATACGAGTGACAAGAGATGTAACGCTCTCCATTTAAAATATCAACTACCGTTTCCATCTCTTCATCAATACGGTAGGGTTTTCCGCTGTTTTTTAAAGCTTCATATTCTTTCGCTCTAGTGAAGTAGTCTACAAATACTTGTTCTACACCCATACGTGTTTGTGGAAAACGACTATAGCTTTGCCAGTTAGCCTGCTTCACATTTTCGCCGAGAGCGAACTTAATAAACTTCTTATCTTCAAGAAGCATCTCATCGATAGCAGCACCCCATTTTAACTTCATCACTGCCGACTGCCCTCCTATTGGATTTGCAGATCCGTGTAATAATTGTATGGCAGTAACACCTCCAGCTAAGTTTCTGTATATATCACTATCATCTGGATTAATCACATCCGACATGCGTACTTCTGCGGTTGAGTTGTGTCCCGCCTCATTAATATCAAAAGCACCTATATGTGAGTGCTCATCAATGATTCCTGCTGTGACGTGTTTTCCGGTACCATCAATAACTTTGGCTCTACCTGCTGAAAGGTTTTTACCAATCTTGCTAATCTTACCGTCTTTAATAAGAACATCGGTATTCTCTAAAACACCTTCGGCTTCACTGGTCCAAACCGTCGCATTCTTAATCAGAATGTCTTGTTGGCTTGGTCGTTGTTCAAAACCAAAAGCAATATTAGGATACGTCATGGGCATGATTGCCGGTGCTTTATTGTCATCTTTATTTTTATCTTTCCCTTTAGCATCTTTAGTTCCTTCGGATGCTTTGGTTCTTGCCGTTGTAATAGCTTGCTCATCTCCGTTTGGTAAGACAGCTTTCCCGATAAAACGATCATTAAGGACCTGCCCAACTAAACGTACAAACGTATTATCTCCTTTTGGGAAGGTTACGTTTACCCACCCGTCAGCATATTTTCCATCGCTTTTCACGTCATTTTCTCCTTCCATCAGGGTAAAGCCTGTTTTCCCTTCGGTTGAGTTTTTCACATTCAGTGTGTATGAAGTTCCTCCGATTCGCATTCCGTAGGTACCGTCTATATCAACGGTATTCATATCTTTTATGACTGTTTTCTGTCCTTGAATCCAGTGCTCATACAGCGTTGTTTTAGCTTCAAAAACTTCTCCAGAGGTAATCATAAAGTTAGCCCAGGCTCCGCCTTTTAAGCTTCCTATCTCATTACTCTTTCCTAATAACTGTGCTGGTACCGTGGTTAAAGCAGCGAGTGCTTTTTCTTTAGAAAGTCCATGTTTGATGGCTTTCATTAATTGTCCTTTAAACTCTTTGGGCGATTTTAACTTAAACGTCGTCAGTGCAAACGGAATTCCATTAGATTCAAATTGCTTAGGATTGGTCGGTGCTTGATTCCAATGACGCATATCACCTAAGTCTATATAGGTAGCAGCATACGGATTCTCTACATCGTAGGCATCTGGAAAGTCTAGCGGTAAAACAAACGTTCTATTCAGGTTTTTAATCTCCCCGATTCGCTTGTATTCATCCCCCGCGCCAATGATCATATAATTAACTCCAAACTGATCTCCTATTTTGTCAATACGCATCGCATCATATACATCTTCTGCTTCAAAGAATTGCATGTGGTTTTTATTTCGCGTAAGCGCCTCCAAAGAAAGATCCTTGGTATTTACATTCCCTTTTTCATACCAATCTAAGTCATAATGAACTTGACGCAATAAAGACGTCGCTCCCATTTTTGAAGTAGGATAGGATTGGGAAGAGGTATTACTCTTATCAAAAGAAAAATACTGTCCGAGGTTATTGTCTAGGACTCTATTGGCAGTATTACCATTTGTATTAAGGGCAATTAAAGCACCTGTCCCTCTAGCAATTCCATCATGTTGATGGGTTGCGACAACACCGAATCCAGCTTCTATAAAAGCTTTAGCGCTTTTGGCATCATATTTAAACGCATCAATTCCCTGTGTTTCTGGGCGTATATGGTCATTCCAATAATAACCATCACGGGTATTATCATATTGAGAACCACGTCCACCACGACTGGCACGTTTTGGTTTTTCAATCCCAAAACCAGTGTACATATCTATAAATGAAGGATAGATATGCTTACCCGATAGGTTGATGGTAATAGCATTACTCGGGATTGGAATCGATTTTCCGACACGTACCACTTTTCCATCTTTAACAACGAGCGTCCCGTTTTTGATGGTTTCTGTGGGTGATGTGTGGATGGTGGCATTTGTAAAAACAGTGTAGTTCTCATTTTTAGATTTTACACCGTCATTTGAAGGAAAATAGTCCTGCCCGTACATAGCAAACGAGCATACAACTAATCCCGCAATAAGGATTTTTTTTAAAAACATAGTATTTAGTGATTATTTAGCATTTAAAGATACGCCCATCACTAGCGGTCAACCCTGCTAATTAAGAGTTTTTTAACATCAAATGGAGGTCAATGAGTTAATGAAGTAAGGGTCTAATGATATAATGTTTTAATGGGATAATGGCGTAATGAAGTAATGAAGTAATGAGATAATGTGTTAATGGAATAATGGAATAATGGA
>CAYGQJ010000041.1:33279-34467 GCA_964351845.1 uncultured Flavobacteriaceae bacterium
TAATGGAGTAATGAGTTAATAAAGTAATGGGGTACTAATATAATCAGGTAATAACTGAGCGCTACTGGCTAAATGGCTGATGGAAAGGATTTATTATAATTCACCAATAAAGCGACCATATAGCTATAACTTTTCATTCCCGCGGGTTGGTTATTTGCTTTCAGGTAATTGCTGTAAAACAATTTAAAGACAGGCTCTAACGGGTTATCCATCTCATCCCAAAATGCACGAGATGCAGCATAATTCTTAAGAATCCCAGGGCGAATCTCATCACGTAATTTTTTTCCTAGCTCGCTATCGCGGCGAAAAACATCATTGATACAATACCGCAGGGCAAAGATGCTTCCCGAATATTGAAAGTAGGGGTTCTCATTTTGTAAGGTCGCGAGGACACCTATAAAATTGGCTTCGTTTTCTTTGGCAAAACCTAATTGATGCGCTTGCTCATGACAGCTAATCACTGGGTGCCTGTGACTCGGCACGAGTCCGTTGATATGGGCTTCATTCGTAATCGGATTCAAATAGCCACTGTATCCCATTACCGAAAGTGGATAACTCAGTAAGGAGGTTTTGATGCTTTTAGGAGGGTAATTGAGTTTTGGAAATTGTGATTTTAAGGCATCATAGCCTTGCACAGTGATATCAAAAACTTCCGATTTTGATAGCGGTATTGCTACGGCCATGGTATCATTAGTGGCTAATTGGTCATACAGGGCATTGCTTTTTACGATCAGTTTCTTGGTGAGGGCAACGAGTTCTTCGGTGGTGTATTCACTTTCTATTGAAAGCGATTCGTGTAAAGGAAGTCGGTAATAATTCATACCCCACAGTAAATGAAACGCGCCATACACGACAGATACCAACGCAAGCGTACGAATACAAAAGGTCTTCCACTGACGGAAACGAGATTTGAACAAGAGTACGATTTCGCGCAAAGCGATAAAAATCAACACCGAATACATCACATCTCCAAACGAAAATGGCAACCACCCAAAAGCATATCGAAATCCTTTTGAGATCAAAGGATACAGCCCATTACTGTAATAATTTTCTATAAATTGTGGAAAAAGCGCTAGGATACGCACAATCCCCATTTGGATGAATAAAAAGAGACCAATAATAAGAAGGGGGCGGTTTTGTTTCATTTCGGTAAAAATAGGGAAAAGGAAATTGAAATCGAAGTTGAAA
>CAYGQJ010000041.1:34567-42160 GCA_964351845.1 uncultured Flavobacteriaceae bacterium
TTGAAATCGAAGTTGAAAAAATGTTAGAAGTGGGAAGTCTGGAGTAGGAAGTTTTTCTAGGTATGGGATGCGGAGTTCGGCGTAAAGTTTAAAATTTGAGATTTGAACTTTTGAGATTTGATATTTGACTTTTTTGATATTTAGGGTTTTAAACTAATCATGACCTCTGAAATCAAGACGTCTCCCCTATTTCAGTATATAATTCTAAAAAGGTCTATTAAAAGTATTTTCAGTAATTTTAGATACGCATAATATAAAAACGGAAAGAACTATTGGAACCATCGATGTACATAAGGGAAAAATTCAACTTACCAAACATGGGTAAAATCCCTTTGTATGTAGTTATTGTGATTTTTGTATTTCTAATGGCAGTACTTCAAGATTACATTTATAGTAGACTAAAACATACAGGGTTTTACCTCTCAGAATCGGCGCTTTATAATACGTTTTGGGTGTTTTTTATTCCGTTAACCATCTTCATCAACCGACTCATAACCATCGTGAATCCAAAAAACAAACTAGCGAGACTCCCCTTCAATATTGGGATAGGCATCACGTTTAGTTTTCTTCACATCGTTTTATTTACTGCGTTCTTTGTCTTGGTAAGTACGCTAGCATACGCGACACCCCATCGTTTTGAAAGGATTTTAAGTACTGCATTTTCCAATCAATTCTATGTGGTGCTCCTCTGGTATGTGATGTTCCCTGCTATATATCGTTTAAAACAGACATCAACCACTATTAAAACTTCCTATCCTGAAAAAATCAAGGTAAAAACGGGTTCAAAAATGATCACGATTCCGACGTCCACCATTCAGCTGATTTCAACTGATAAGCCGTATTCGGTGATTCATACAAACAAGCAGAAATTTTTAGACACATTATCATTAAAAGAATTTGAAACAAAACTCGACCCAACGATCTTTCTGAGAGTCCACCGCTCTACGATTATAAATATGACTTATGTTACCGAGCTGAAGTCAAGAAATAATGGAGATTATGATGTCACACTCGACAATGGGCAAGTGATGAGGGTAAGCAGACATTATAGAAAAAACTGGCAGCAACTCCTCCAGTAGAACATCTAAACACTCCACATAGCTAATTAGCTCCATCTCACTGAGGGAACGACCTTATCAAATGGCTACATTTATTGAAAACCTCAACAAATGTCACGAATTTTCAACATCGGATTTTTACTGTTAACATGTTTCTTTTTATACAGTTGTAACGGACAAACACATCAAAATCCACAAATCCCTCAGAATCTCACCAACACATTGAGTGAAGATTTTGGCAAATCAATGCCATTTTATTATCAAATGCCTACAAAGCTATTTGCTAGAGATACAAGCCCCGTATTTGAACAAAAAGGACAGAAAATCTTACTTACAGGAACCGTATATGAAAGAGACGGAAAGACACCCGCTTCCAACGTGATTTTATACTATTATCAAACAGACACGAACGGTGTCTATGCCACCAAAGAAAACGAGGAAAGGAATATGCCTAAAAACAAATTAGGGCAAACCCATGGCTATATACGAGGATGGGTACAAACAGATGTACAAGGCGCCTACTCAATCTATACCCTACAACCTGGCATCTATCCCAGTAGGGATGAAGCCGCTCATATCCATATTACGGTCAAAGAGAACCACATGGAAGCCCCTTATTACATAGATAATTTTGTATTTGATAATGATCCGCTCCTAACATCGAAGCGCAGAAAAAAAATGAATAACCGAGGAGGAAGTGGCGTCATTCGGTTTGTTGAAAAAGAAGATTTGTGGATCGGTGAACGCAATATCATCTTGGGTTTGAATATCCCTGAATATCCGATACAAAGCACAGGCGCTGTGCGTTCAGGTAAGAACATTGGGGAGACGATACATTCCTTTACACCTTTTCACGCCTACGGAGCAGATAAAGGCACCACAGCCTGCCCAATTTGCAAATATGGTTGGTATCATGGGATTTTATATTTTGTCGGCAACAACCCCAATTGGCCGGAAATAAAAGCTTGGCTCCTTTTTTTGGATAGTGAAAGTCAAAAAAGAAAAGAATACTTAAAAGTATATTTTGTGTATGGAAACGAATCTAACTATACAAAAGATAACAGAGTCCAAGAATTAGAAACCCTCGGAAGAACTCTCGGATTAAAAAAAGTTGCCTTGACGTTTGTGCCTTCTTTTGATGATAGACCTTCAGAAGTGTATTTGAATGACATCAACCCTACTGTAGAAAATACGTTTCTAATCTATAAACGAAGTACTATTATTGACACCCATGTGAACCTTAGACCTACGCAAGAGAACTTCGAGAACATAAGCAAACGACTTGACGAAACTACAAATGACTATTTTAGGTTGTTAAGAGTTAAAGAGGATTAGTAGTATTAGGAAGTGAGTATGTTGCATTCAACATCATATGATTTGTAGGTAAAAATTAGTTATCAACGACTTACATCATTTTTAGCATCTCGTAATGGGGTTAAGTTTTGTATATTACAAATCAAATACTTGAATCAATGAATTACTATTAAAAACTAAACAAGAAATGAATAAATTAATTCTGATTTTATTTTTATCGTTTTCATTTGCTGTTTCTGCACAGAAAATAGATAGGAAAACTTTTTATTCACTTACTGAACAGGTTGAGTTTAGAATTTTTGGTATAGCAAAACAAAAGTATATTGAAAGAGGTTACAATACCAGAATAATAGCTGAGAAAGGAAATAAATTTGTTACGATAGTATTTGAATTTAAAAACAATTCTTCAGAAGCTAAAATTGTAGATTTTGAAAAAGTGTTTATCCTTGATAAAAAATCAACCCTTCATCATATAGATTATTTAAAAAAAGCAGGAGTACGGTTTACGGGTGAAGGTCTTAAACAAAAACTTAAGCCTAAAAAAAAGATAAAAATCATTGCTCAATTTAGGTCTTCACTTCCTAAAGACGAAATTATTGACATGCTACAAATACATGGGGTGAATATTCAATTAAGCTATAATTAATAATCTTATGAATCTAAAAAAATATCTTTTCGTCTTTTCTTTCTTCATAATTTTTACATCACATGCACAAATTACAATAGATTCTAATCCTTACTGGGAAGGAAAAATAGAAATGGCAGATGGGACAATGAAAGAAGGGTATGTCAAAATCCCAAAACATACGGCTATCAGAAAAGTTTCTTTTAAAAAAACACTTAACACTGAAAAAGAATCTATTAAGCGTAAAAAAATCAAATCAGTAAGTATTATTTCTCCTAATGGAAAAGGGTATCTATTTGAGTTAATTCCTGTAAATTATAGTTTAAAATTACAAGCCGCAATATCAAAACCTCTAATACTTGTTAGAGGAAAGAATAAATACGTAACCTTTTATGTCGCATCTGGAAACTACGAAGTAGATAAGAAAACGAATGAAATTATTCTAGTCTATAGATATAAACAAGGAATAGATCTTCCTTCAACATATTGGTTTATTAGAAAAAGAGGTGTCAAAACTGCTAACCTATTGTATATGTCAAGAGATATTGCCGGATTTAGAAAACCTGCGATGTATCATTTAGCAGAGGATACAGCTTTAGTCAAAAAAATTGAAAATAAGGAGTTAGGCAAAAAAGATATTCCTGAAATTATTAATATATATTTAAAAACTACAGAAAATATGTAACTACTAAATGTTTTAAGAAAGTAAAAATAGGATCAATTATACCCACTCAATAATAAAACCTAAATCAAAGTACTCACCTCAACAAGGAGAGTTAGCTATATGGAAAAACGAGATACAGGCGGAAAGAAGATTTACTTCTTGGGGATCGCTCCTATTCTCATTTAATAGCTATCAATAAACGTGTTATACTTTATTTTTGGTATTTTAGACGACTTTATATCTAAGTTATAAATAATACCAACAAGGCTTAGGCAAGATATTCCGTAAATCCGACTCATCACATTTATATACGAACAGAAATGAAGTTATTACTTCAAATTTTTATCATCTTCATGTATAGCTTTTCCATATTTGGACAATCGAGCGCTGGCTATCTCACAAAAAATGGTGCTTGGTGTTGGTTTTCAGAACCACGTGCTATTATGGTCGACAACTTTATTATCACAGGATGGGTAAAAGCCAATGGAACTATTGAAGCGGGAAGGTTTGATATGAATACATTAGAAACCCAAACTAGTGTATTGTACCCTAAGCTTCAAAAAGATGATCACAACAATCCTGCTTTCAGATTATTAGATGATGGAAAATTAATAGCCATGTATTCAAAACATAATGGTTATCGTATTTACATGAATACCTTAGATGATTATAAAAAGGAGTTTAAGTTTAAAGAGTCACGACAAATTAACCCTGTAGACAAAACACAATTAAGAAAATATTTAACAAAAACTATCACATATGCTAATCCTATTCAACTAGAAGGAGAAAATAATAAACTATATTGTTTTGGAAGATGGACTGGTTTTAATCCCAACATGATGTGGTCAATAGATAGGGGAACTACTTGGACAAAAAGTAATGTATTTATTTCAAAATACCCTCTCAGTAGAAAAAACAGACCGTATGTAAAATATTATTCTGATGGTATATCCAAGATTCATATTGTCTTTACAGATGGTCATCCTAGAGAAGAGAAGAATAACACAGTCTATTATACTTTTTTACAAAATGAAGCATTTTACAAAGCAAATGGAGAAGTTATAAGTGATTTTGAAAATATCCCTTTCAGACCAAAAGAAGCATCTATAATTTACAAACCAAACAAATCAGAAGGGCGAGCCTGGATAGCAGATATTAGTCAAGACGAATATGGAAATCCAATCGTTTTATATACTAAAAGTCTTAAACAAACCAATCACGAGTACTGGTATGCTAGATATTCAACCAATGGTTGGGAAAATCATAAAATATGTGATTCTGGTAAATGGTTCCCTCAAACTAAAAAGCGTAAAAAAGAAAGTGAACCTTATTATTTTGGTAACATGACTATTCATCCAGATAATTCAAATATAATCTACCTATCTAGACAAATAAATGGTGTTTTTGAAATAGAACGATGGGAAACTAAAGATTTTGGCGCTACTTGGAATAAAGAAGCCATTACAAAAGATTCAAAATATAATAACGTTAGACCCTTTATACCGATTGGATTAAAAGCCAATCAAGATGAAGTTGTATTATGGATGGAAAATAGAAAATATATCCACTTTACAAAATATGAAGCATCTATTAAATATCATATTAGAAAGAACAATATGCTTAATTAATACACTACAATTCACTGAGTAAAAAAGCAGTGTATTCATTTAAAATTTTTATTCTAAGTTTTTATTTTTAGGGAAGAGATCATAGCTAAAAAACCATAGTAATACACAACAATTCTTATAACACATAACCTTGCCAAACCTCATTATCTTGCTCTTTTAATGAGCATTCGTTATCTTACAGTTGAAAGTGACATTCAATTAACAATACAAGAATCATGGACTATACATTCAAAGAACCAAAAACGACAAGCTGTATGGTGTGTTTTCATGTGATGAGCAAAGAACGCCAAATAGCACTCGTTCGTAATAATGAAAGAAATTCAAAGTGGGAGTTTTTATGTGGTCGAAGTGATCACGATGCGATGAGTTTTCAATTGGCAAGTCTAGAGCAAGTAACAAAATGGGACAAAACTGTTAATGAAGTATTTGATCTACCAAAAGGCTATTCTGCTAAACGTACAGGAGTAGGTCTCAGCTGGAATAGGTATAAAACCTACTATTAAATCAAGTTTTTAAAAAAATATCTCTCCAAACTTCTTGATTCTCAAAAAATAAAACACCTCGTTATTTTCACCATTCTTTTGTATGCTTGCGCGAAATATTATAGCCAAGAAGTTAATAAGGAGTGTCACATTGAGCCTGTCAAAGTGCGTAGTCAAAGTACGAAAAGCTAAAAAATAACTCCAAATAAACGTTTCATCCTTTTTTAGCGTATTTTAAGTAACTTTATATACTAGTTCGCGGGTATTAAGTGAATATCACATTAAAAATTTAAATGAAAAAAAATATACGTTGGGGAATACTAATACTTGGAGTGATAGGTGGCGCCTTCGGCTATTATCAATACACACGAATAATGTCCCCAAATGTTCCTGAAAAACTGGAAAATAATAGCGTCATTATTCCTGCAAATTCCTCATTCAATGATGTAGTTGAAATCCTTTACAAGAATAACCAAATTATAGATACCGTTTCGTTTCGTGAAGTCTCAGAAATGATGAACTATAAAAAAAGCATCATGAGGCCAGGAAGGTATAAAATCACCCCATCTTGGAGTAATCGTTCATTAATCAGTCATCTTCGAGCGGGTGAGCAAGAAACTGTAAATTTAGTTTTAACGCACGGTTGGTTGTTGTCAGATGTCGCTGGTAAAGCTTCTAAATTTATAGAAAGTGATTCCACTGATTTAATAAACCTCTTTCAAAACAAGGAGTATATAAGCAAATACGGATACACCTCAGAGACCCTAATGAGTTTGTTTATTCCAAATACCTATGAATTTTATTGGAACTCAAGTGAAACGGTTTTTTTTGAAAGAATGGTTAAAGAACATACTAGATTTTGGAATACGAATGACAGACTTTCAAAAGCAAAAAAATTAGGCCTCACTGCCGAAGAGGTGTACACTTTAGCTTCCATTGTAGAAAGAGAAATATCAAAAGATGCAGAAAAAAAACGAGTGGCAGGATTGTATCTAAATCGAATTAAAATAGGTATGAAATTAGATGCAGACCCTACAGCTAAGTTTGCAACGAGAGATTTTAAAGCGACAAGAATTTTGTATAAACATATTCGTTTTGATTCTCCTTATAACACGTATTTACATAGAGGGCTTCCTCCTGGACCTATTAGTATGGCATCTATAAAGAGTATTGATGCTGTTCTAGATTCGGAAAAACATAATTATTATTATATGTGTGTTGACCCAGATAATCCGGGATATCATCTTTTTGCAGAAACTATAACCGAGCATACAAATAATGCCAGAAAGTATCATAAATGGTTAGATAACCTAGAGAATAAAAAGAAGAAATAACAACCGACAACAAAGAACTGAATTAAAAAATGAGTCTTTTAAGCTAATCTTGATACATAATTTTCATCGTAACGTCTTCCCGATTTCACAATAGCAAAGACCCGTTTTAAAAGCTTGTTTACAATGGCAATCAAAGCTAGTTTCTTATTCTTTCCCATTTACCACAATTCGATCATAAATAACCTTACAAGCCTTGTTATGTTTATATACAAAAAAAATGGGATGAATTCAACGTACAATGTTGAGTGCGTCCTTCGGACTTCTCAAAATTGAGTTTCATTAAAAAGCAGGTCTATAAGCCGGATTCTGTATCATGCGTAACGCATGACCCTTATCATTTATCTAGGATGCTTATTACTAAACACCTCCATCTGCCTACCCTCCCACAACGCGCGAGTAACACTTAACTGCGGGTATACTTGACATTGCACCGCATAGAGTTTACCTGGTTTCACTACAGCATAACCTGTACATTCTTTCTGTTGCAC
>CAYGQJ010000042.1:0-4870 GCA_964351845.1 uncultured Flavobacteriaceae bacterium
ATAGGTGACTGAGTGATTTTAGATCGAAACATCGTGCAGATCTAAAATTGTATCGATGTCACATAAAGTAAGTATCTAGCATGTATTTTTTAAGTGTTCAACCTTTTTCTCTTTTTACTTCTATAAAACAGCGCAATAGCAAGAGAAAAGGCACAGAGTCCTAATATTCCATACCAAAGGAGATGAGATTCTTTATCATTCACTGGCTTGTCTTCTCCATATAACACAAAACCTGCCCAATAATAGGGTGCTGCCATTTTGGTATCTGCATACGTACGTCTATAGGCTAGTTTTGCATTTTTAAGCGCTTGTGACTTTAGCTGTCCTTCTTTTAAATTTTGATAAAAACTCACCATAATTTCTTTTGTTGCTTGATCTGGCACTTCCCAAAGACTGGCTACTGTTGCAGGCACACCTGCAAAAGTAAATGCCCGCTGAAAGGACTCTATATCTACACCTAAATTACTAGCATCAACACCTGTATTACATGCACTAAGAACAGCCAAATCTGCACTTAAGTTTAATCCATATAATTCCTCTAAATACAAGTCATCTTCTTGAGAGTTTTCATCTCCAAATAATAAACGACTCATACTCGATTCTTTAGTATTAACTTCAGCATGCATGGCTAAGTGTAATAACTTATGTTGTGAAGCGGTTTCAACAAAATCTTGTTTCGTTAATTGCTGCCCTTTATATAAATTAGATGAAAATAGCTGACTTATAAGCTCTGATTCTTTCTGAGCTCCTTTTAAAAAAACAGGCTCACTTCTAACGGCCAACTCAACATTAGCATTTGGGTATTCTGGAGCATACACGGCTAACTCACTATTGTAATTAGCCTGAGTTACTTCTGGAAAAACAAATCCCAAACTAGACGTATAACTAATAGCATATTGTTCTGTAAGAAGGCTATTGTTTTTTGACAACACCTCAAATGCCAATGTAGCTAAAATGCCATCGGGATTTATGATGATGTGTTCAATACTTTTATCTATTTCAGGTAAGACAAGACTTGCAATTTCAGCAGCTTCTTCGGTATCAAATTCCTTACGCTTTAATGTAGCGACAAATTGGTTGATTTTTTTTGTATCAAGTTCAGTACATGACTTTAGAACAACGTTTACATCATTTTTCAATATGGAATACATCACAATCTGATCATCAAATAGGATATATTTTATGAGTAGTTGGTTCTCTTTAAGTTGGCTTTGTAATGCTTCGACTTTAAATTCTTTTTCCGTAAACAGACGTAAATTTGGATACGTTTCTTTTGTGAATTTTCCTGTTTGACTTAAAAGTATTTGCAAAGAATCTTCAACACTAGTAGCATCTTCATACTTTGCATCAGCAATTAAACTACGAAGCTTATACGTACGAAGTTGTAATGAATCTAACTCCGGAAAACTATTCATCTGTCTATTTTGATTAAATTTTTGCCATGCTAATAAGTTTTGGATATTTTCAAAACGATTTAAAACATCTATAGGATCTACCTCTTGATTATACCCCATCTTTTTTGTTTCTAATATCCCTAGTACAATTTGGCTTAGATAGGTTTTTTGAGTTTTATTGAATTTCCGTTTGTCATAGCTGTTTTCAAACTGTAAAAAAGCAATCGCATACAATCGTGCTACTATTTTCTTGACATCAGTATCTTTTGGAAAATACCGATCTAGCTCTTCAGCAATTCTTAATAGCAACTTCGTATGACCATATGCTTTGCTAGGTTTAAAATTGCTAAAATTCTTAGCTAACTTTATAGAATCTGAATGTACTATTTCTAATGCCTCACTAAATAGCATGACAGCACTATCTTTTTGTTTCTGTTTAGCTTTGACGAGTGCTTTTTGCGCTAGAAAATAAGGCTTTCTACCATCCGTATCAGCTAATGGTTTTAAAAGTTCTGATATGAGTTTGTCAGCTTCTTTTAGTTTATTAGACAAAGCCAGTGCTTTTACCTTATTGTATTTATACGTAACCGCATTTCCTTTATATCCTTTATTTTCAACGAGATCAATCGCTTTATTTAGATAGTAAAATGCGGTTTCTATATCTTTACTTGTCGTTTCTGCTTCTGGCTTTCTACTAGCATACCAATCGCCTACATGGTTGAGTGCTGTTGTATAATACACCCCATCATGGACTATATTAAAATCTGGTATCCCATGAAGTTCCTCAAAACGATGTACACTTTCTACAATAGCTAAACTATCTTCTCTAGTTTGACCATATGTATAAAGTTGATAAACCTTACTATATAATAAGATAATATCATATTTATATCTATATCCATCTGATCGTGTGACGGCAAGATCTACAGCTTCTCTATTTTTTGAATAGAGGTCCTCAGCTTGTCTTAGATATTGTTTGGCTTCATCAAAATTTCCATGGTAGGCACATTGTTCTGATAAATACCTGTATGAAGTTATGAGGTAATCGTAGTCTAAGTTTTTGACACTCCTTAAGTACTTAATAGCATTTAACGTAGAGTTAAAGGTAGCTTTATCTTTTTCGGTATAATTGTATGAAGAAGCTTTATCAGAATACAATTGCCCTTTTAGTAATCGACCTGCTTCTGAATCATTACAAAATGTAATTGCCTTTTCTAAAACTTTAATGCTCTCTAAATAGTCTTCAAGTTGGTAATGCGCTTTATTTTGATACTTATATAGTTCCGCTACTTCTAAACTATCAATGACAGGTTCTTTTAAAAGTTTAGCAATTTCTGTTTTACAGAAAATAATTACCTCCTCTTTTTTTCCAGCTTCTAATAATTGACTCGCTTTATAACTTGATTTAAGTTGTAACGTATCTTGGGTTATTTTGACAAAAACCTTATCATTACTTGCATAGTTTAAACTAGTTGTAAGTAAAATTAAAAAAATGGACAGCTTTAATCTTAGAAACAAATTATAGATTGATTTTAGGAATTAATTGATTCCTAAGTTATAACAATAAGAGCGTTTGCACAAACGCTCTTATTTAGAAGAGGTTATAATTTTTCTATTTTAAAACCTATAAGTACACCTGCAGAGAATGAAAATATGAATTGTTCTTTATTAAACTCAATATCATCAACTTTTAATTTAATACGCTCCCATTTTCCCACATCAGAAAGTGGAAAATTAGTGGCTTTAATATTCATTTGAAAATCAAATACAGCATTTTTATTCGCTGCCTCTCCAATTAATTTAAACTCTCTAACTCTACCAATATTCAAACCATATTCACGTGCATTACCAGATATGACAATATTACTTATAACATTCTTTCTGTTTAATTGTACGGGCTTAATTTTTCTCAACTTTTGTTTTTCGTGTATAGAAACATCCCAAACCCTATGAGGAAGGTTTCCTATTGGTTTTAAGGTAATCTTGCCTGATTTAATTTTACTTTCTAAATAAACTCCCATTGTACCATAAACATGGCGTTCACTACTTAAAATATTGGTTATTGTAACTTTATAAGTTCCAGAATAGTCTTTTACAGGTTTATCATCATAATAATAAATTGAATTATCTGTAGTAATTGCCCAAATCTTTTTGCCATGTACAGCAACTTTTTTAAAATCTTTTCTTGTTCCTTTTAAAAGTTCCCATTTTGAATTTTCATAACCAGATGCCCATTTGTAAATACCTCTATTTCTACCCACAGCATAAATTATATCATTTTGATTATCCGCTGTTATGTAAAGTGGTTTCCCGTTTAAATTAGTATATTCTCCGTCTTTGCTAATTTTCTGAAAACTATTATCAAGTGACCGCACGTAAAATGTTCCTGTAATATCTCTTATAATTTGATTGAATTTTTTATTTAATTGATTCACAGTATTTAACTCATACCATTTATACCTATTCCTATTGCGTCCAATATTTCCACGATAATAAACTTTATAATTACTACTATGAATAATAGGTTTGCCATTTGCTACTTGAATACTTAATGGTTTAACCTCACAAGGTATCTCTTTCCAAAAACCATTAATTTCACTATAAATTTGATTGGACTTTGAGATTATAAAAACTCTATTTGAAGAATTGACAGATAGTGATTTTGCATTTTTTAATTGCTGTCCATGAGGAGCAAACTTTTTTTCTGCTTCATCATATTTTTTCACATTTCCATCAGCATTCACCACATAAACACTTCCATCTTTTGGACTAATTGCTATATCAGTGGCTTTCCCATTAACCTTTACAAAATTTTGAGCATTAGCACTCTGACTAGTTGCTATCATTAGCAATAACGCAAATGATATAAATTTTAAAATTTTCATAAGTATCTTGTTTATTTTAAACTATGTATTTGAGCACCATTTAATTCACAGAAAATGAAAACGCCAAAGGCCTTACTTCTCCTTTATAATCGATAGGTTTCACAACTAATTGCACCAAATACTCACCTTTTGGCATGATCCCTCCTTGATCTCTTTGTTTATACATTGAGGCTAAAACCCCTATAAAATCAAAAGCTTCCGCGGGAATAAACATTTCCCCTGGAAAATATGGAATCGGTTGTTTACGTATCACATTTTTAACCAGCTTACCGTCTTTTTTTATACTGGTGATGAACTCAAAAAAGACAATAGTTTCTTTATATTCATTTTTAGGGATTTCCCTAGAGTCAAAAGTAAATTTCAATTGATACTTCCCAGTTTTAAACTCTTTAAATAGTTGAACTGCAGAATTAGATTCTAATTTTAATTCGGTTTCAGGCTTTCCGTTTAATGTTAATGCACCTTTCACACTTTGTGCATTTACGCTAAGTACCGATACGATGAGTAGGAGTGTTAAAATTGAGTTTTTCATCTTTTATATGTTTATAGATTATATTGTTTTGCTATTTCTAAAGCAATTTCTTTAGTTTC
>CAYGQJ010000042.1:4970-9648 GCA_964351845.1 uncultured Flavobacteriaceae bacterium
CGTTGGCTTATGATCTGTGCTTCTGCTTCTTTATTTGAGTTGTTAGCATCTTCTGTAGTTTGTTGTGCTGTTGTATCAGCATCAGCATTGTTGCCTTTATTACCCATGCATGCAGCAAAAACAAAGGTCATACTGATTAAACATACTATGTATTTTATACGTCTCATTCTATTTTTATTTTAATTAATATACCCCGCAGCTTTTGCGATGCTTATAGCGATTTCTTTGTAATTTCTGTTTTTAGTTTTCTCCTCTTTATTCAATATATTTTTGAGAGGATGAACCACAAGCGTATAGCCGTCAAACTTAATTTCCAGCATGACTTTCTTTTCATTCCAAAGTGCGGCTTTTCCCATGTTAGGCAACCACTCTGAAGAGCGAGATATTGATTTTTTCAAACTCCAAGCTTCTTCCCAATTAGTACCACTTCCAGCCGCTTCTGCCACATCTCCCATAAATTCATCTTTCCCAATTTCTTTATTCACAGCAATAGACCCTCGGAGCCATTCGTAATCATTAGCGCCTGTTTCAATAAAAAACATACACGCTGGAGGGATATCCTTTCGGTAACGATCTGATTTTGTAGGGTCCTCAATATGAACGAGGCTGGGCGAAACGTCATATAGACTTGCAATAGAGGCAGCTACTATCTTATCACAAGCACTCATCCCGTCTGTATAATTAATTAGATTGGTTTTGAAATTGGTATTCACAAAAGAAGTGTCTCCGATTTCTTGGACATTTATTGCTTTTTTATCGCCCATACACGCTGTAAAGGAGACAGCGATTAATAGTACAAAGAGATATTTTGATACATTCATAATTAAATTTTATTTGGATTAAAACTGTTTATTTTGGTATTTAGTGATGTTTTATACGCTTTCGCGAAAGCGTGTACATGCCCACTTAAAGCATAACACATATGGTTAGTACCATTTGGAAATGACTAATAGATGACTCCTATCTAAAACATTTTTTTATACTCCTTAGGATTAATGACTTTACGTATATCATCCTCTATAGCAATCGTTTCACTCTTCATAGTTCCTTCTTTGGAGGTAATGGTATACTCCATAATATGCCCTGGCAAGACCTCTTTATTTTGCACAAACCAATTTGGTAAATTCACATCAGGTGCCACCCATAAATTCATTTTTGTATCCGCATCAGACATGATATATTCATAACAGGTAGCCCCTAAAACGGTTTTCGTATTTCCCGTTTTTGTGAGTTTGGAGTAATCGTATTTTGCCATTTGATCTGAGGGATTATTCATTGGTTGATTTCCCATCATTTGAGAAGACATTTGCATTTTCATTCCTGAAGTTTCGACAAAAATGTGAGCATCCCCATTATCCATTACAATAATAGATTCTCCATCCATTTCTTCATCAGAATAGTCACTCATGTTTGCCTTAATCGCCATGTAGCTGGCATTAGGATTGAGCAAATAAGACATGTCATACGATTGGTTATCTTCTGATGTCGTTACTTTTACAACGGTTTCAAATGTAAACTCATAAATCCCTGGAGTTGCCGTGGTACTTGTCGGTTTTGGGATGGTAAATTCGTTACTGTTTTGAGTGGTCGTATCCGATTTTGTTATCGTGGTATTGTCTATAAATGTGGGTGATTTTCCGTCAACGGCTCCTTTGACGGTCGCTTCAAAAAAGGTTTCTGTAAAACCATCATCCTTATTGCTTTTTCGGATTACTTCGCGAAGCGTCGCTTTCCCTGAAAAGGAGATTTGAATAGCATCATCTGTGAGAACATCAACACTTATTTCCCCTTTTGAAACATCATAATTTTGATAATCGTCAGAGACCGCTGGCCGAAATCGATCATCTGTTTTTTTACCATAAGACAACTGCGGATCGTAGCCAAATGTAAGTGTTGCTTCTTCAGGTATTTTAAACGTTTGGCGTTCGTTTTTAGAAGCATTGTCCCCTTCGTGTTTTAGATTTTGTGATGTTTTAATGATCAAATTAAATCCATCAAAAATATCTGCTTCATGCGACCACCAATTGCCACTCATCTGGTAACCATCATCTGTTTTTACTACCTTGATTTGACTTAGTTCATCAATCTGTACGGCTCCAAATTTTTTAGAATGCGTTAGTACTAGCATTCCAAAATCTTTTTCATGTAGAGTTGGCGCCTCTTCTTCCTCTGTGTTTTTTGATTCCTTCTTCTCTGAGGTATCTAATGCATCGTCTACCGCTTCTTCTATTTTTTGATCTACTTTATTTTCAATACGATTTTTTATTCGCTTTAAAAGTTGCGCTTCTGCTGTGTGAAATTGCCCTAGAAGACAAAAAAGAACAATGAGTTTTAGTGAGATTTTCATGAGTCTGATGTATTTAATTACACCTTTTGTTCTTATAACTTTTAGAATGTTAACAGGGATTTAAAAAAAATTAATTTAATTTGTGTTAATCTTTAAGATCTTTACGTAACTAAATGAAAAATACGCCTAGCGACGACCAATTACAGGAACGATTAAGATCTGATGACAAAGCAGCCCTAGAAGGTGTTTACAACAGCTACAGAAAAGAATTCCTTCATTATTGTGCTCGCTATCCAATTGACAAAACAGCTATTTTAGACATCTATCAAGATACAATCATCGCAATGCATCAAAACTTTGTCATGTCTCAGGTAGTGTTAACATCAAGTAGTATTAAAACATATTTATTTGGTATAGGGAAAAATAAACTATACAAAAAACTAAAGGAACAAAATCGCGTACTACATATAGAAAATGAAGTTAGTGACACCTATGAGTCCATAGATATAGAGTCACAGTTACCTACCGAAAATCAGGTAGCATTGGCAAAAAATATAGCTAAAATTTCAAAATCGTGTCAGATCATTCTGAAACTATTTTATTATCGAGGTTTAACCATCGAAGAAATCGTAGACATGACAAATTATAAAGACGGAAATACGGTACGGAGTCAAAAATCAAGATGTCTCAAACATTTAAAATCTTTATTTAAAATACACTAATGGATAAAGAACAACTCATACAAGGCTATATAACCAACACGCTATCTGAAACAGATAAAAAAATTGTTGAAAAACGATTAAAAACAGATGAAGATTTTAAAGTTGCATTTGGGGCACACAATGATGTGGTCATGGCTTATAAGCTAGCGGAAGCCCAAAGTTTAAAAGAAACATTTCAAAAATTAGAGCAAAAAAAATCTAAAAACACAAGATTTAGCATCTCTAAAATAGGATACTCGGCAATTGCAAGTGTCTTGATTATTGGCTTGCTCTATATTTTTAATAACGATCCCACAGGTAACGATCTATTCAATTCAAATTTCACATCCTATCCAAACACCTATCAACCTGTCACTAGAAACATTTCTGAAAACGAAAATTCAGAAGCTTTCATCGCCTATGAAAATAAGGATTTCCAAAATGCCGAACTTGCATTTGAAAAAATCCTAAAAACCTCAGAAAATCCAAATATTCGATTTTATTACGCGATGACTTTACTAAACACGGCTAAGTTTGATCAAGCACTAGCGCAGCTCAACGGTATAACGACAGACAACCACGAGTATACAGAGGAAACCCTCTGGTACAAAGCGCTGATTTATCTTCAAAAAGAAGATTTTAAAAATGCAAAGACATCCCTAGAAGCACTAGATCGACTGAATTCTTCATTCAAATCTAACGAGAGAACTCAAATTTTAAAGGAACTGAAAGATTAACCTTTTAGAAAGCACGAGGATCGAGTGACGAGGTTTGAGTTATAAGAAAAAAGAATATAGACTTGATATAGGTGACTGAGTGGTTTTAGATCGAAACATCGTGCAGATCTAAAACCACTCAGTCACTTGAAGTGAATACCTAAACGGTTTCATCAAGTTGTTTTCGCTTTCGCGAAAACATGTAATAAAGTCATTTCGTTTAACGAGCGAAGAGCTTGCCTGCCGAAGGCAAGAAATCGCACAACAGTACTCAAACACAAAATAATGTAACTTTTACTACGTATAAAGACTAGTAAAAACGGTTACATTTTATTTATATTTACAATCTACCTTAACAACCTAAACCAATCAACATCCACTATGGAAGGATTATTTACCCTCGACAGTTTATTTACGTTACTCATGCTTGTGTTATTACAAGTCGTATTAGGATTTGACAACCTTTTATACATCTCCTTAGAATCCAAAAAAGCACCCGCAG
The DNA here is from genome assembly GCA_964351845.1 of uncultured Flavobacteriaceae bacterium. Taxonomy (GTDB): domain Bacteria; phylum Bacteroidota; class Bacteroidia; order Flavobacteriales; family Flavobacteriaceae; genus Dokdonia. Next base: position 9,177 of record CAYGQJ010000042.1, read on the forward strand.
ACAAGCAAAGCTATGTTCGTAAACTGGGTGTAGGGATGGCTATTGTACTGCGTATTGTATTGCTTTTTATACTGATGTCGGTCATACAGTATTTCCAAAATCCTTTTATCTCCTTGCAAGGCAACGGCATTCTAGAATTCGAATTTAATGTACACAGCCTTATTGTTTTAGGAGGAGGGATCTTTATTATCTACACCGCTATTAAAGAAATTTGGCACATGATGCTTCTTAAAGAACACGAAGCAACAGAAGTTAAGAAAACATCTGTAGGGAAAATTATCTTCTGGATTGTGATTATGAACCTCGTATTCTCTTTTGATTCTATCTTAAGTGCGATGGCACTCACGAGTGATATGGAAAGCTTCAAAGGACAAGTCATCTTAATGTCTATCGCAATTATTGCGGGAGGTATTCTAATGATTGTGATGGCAGATAAAGTCTCTAACTTCCTTCAAAAAAATAGAATGTATGA
>CAYGQJ010000042.1:9748-35491 GCA_964351845.1 uncultured Flavobacteriaceae bacterium
GCGAAATTGGAAAACTAGAACTTTTTGGAAACCCCGTGACACATATGAACAAAACCACCTTCTACTTTGTCATTATCGTACTGGTGCTTGTAGATATTGTGCAAGGGAGGTATCAGAAAAACTTATTAAAAGCTAAAGAAGAAGGTGACAGTCATTAAGAGACCGTTTTCACGAAAGTGAAGCCTACATTAAACGCCTTAAAGTACAAAAGCGAATTAGGAAAATTAATTTTATTATTAAACGACAAAGCCCGAGAAATATCTCGGGCTTTGTCGTTTATATAGACGCTTACTTATTGTCTTGTGTATGTAAGTATGATATTTTCTTCTAATTCAAAAGTACCTTCTGAACCATCATCATTTAAGAACTCACCAACAAATCCTTCATTTAATGTAAAAACAATTGTGTTACCAGACACAACACCTACAAGTGTTTCTTCCTCATCTACAATACTCACAGCGTTCCCATTTTGAGTGAACGTTAATGCTATTGACTCATTATCGACCTCACACTCTACAAGCTGGATTAAATTCCCTGATGCATCTTCTGAAACATAAATATCAAGAAAAGTTTCATTGATTGCTGTTACAGTAGTATCTGTAGAAAAAACAAGTCTATTATTTTGAAGACATCCCGTTTCTATTAATAAGTCATTAGAAGAATTTCCGTCACCATCAAGGTCAAAGCTTGTTTCAGTCACAAAAGATGTCAAAAGATAGGTTTCTCCGTTTACTAGAGAATCATCCCCCGAAGCATCATCATCGCTAGAGCAAGAAACTGTAACGGCTAAAAGGGTCATTGTAAAAAATTTAAAAAAGTTTTTCATTAGTAGTTTTTGATTAATTAATTTGAAGCGGCAAAAGAACAGATTTTAAACCCGACAGCATAGTCTTTTAACATAATTATAAAACAAATCGATAGGTCCACTTTACTAAGAAGGTATTCCTGATTTGTTGCCCTAAAATTTGTTGATCTGCGGCATCAAAAAGACTTGCATCAGATGGACTATTCCCTTCAATACCCTGTGACCATACTAAGAATAGCTCAGATCCAGGAATATACTCCCAACGCATCACTAAGTTGGATCGAAACTGCACAAAATTAAAATCAGGATTCCCAAAAGAATAATCTGCAGTTCCATCTTCATCCTCATCTATGACATAAGAGCCCTCTTGAAAACTAATTTGATTATTATTAAATAAGGTGACACGATCTCTCAATAGCGCTGCTTCACTATTTGTTGCATAATTAAAACTACGATACGTCCCTTTTGCAATAAAAGGCTGTGCATAATACTGTATGGTTAGATTAGGATTGATATTATAATTTACACGTAAGGTCGTGCTTAATGTCTGTTGATCTATTTCTCCTGTAATATATCGTGTTCCAAATTGAGCAGGTGCATACGTTTGTTGCGAGACATATTGTGTTTTATTAGGATTTGCCTCATACTCAGTTTCTAAATTAAGACTCAGGGCATCTAGTGGTTGCCAATTAAAACGTACCACATATCTTCTGAATTGAAAATTACTTTCTCGTGCTTGAGAATACACATATCCCAATACCGCCGAAAACTTTTTACGTTGATCTGTACCACTAAAAGCAAAGGCAAAATTCTCATCGCTAAAACGCCAACGGGGTCCTCCTCGTAAGAAGGTATTTATAAAAATACGTGGTTTATGACCAAAGCCTACCTCTGAAAACCAGTTGTTTTTCCAATTGACTTCAGCTTGCATATCGTATTGAATACGGTTGTAATTTCCCTGAAAATCAAAGGTGGAGAACTGATTCAAGTTGATCTGTGCTCTGCGGTACCAACTCGTTGGCTTTAAAAACAAACGTCGTAACCAAGCACTTTGACGGATTTCATCTGCCTGTCGTAAAAACCCAAGATCATTCAATTCTAATTCTGGAGATCGCCACGCAAGACTATTCCCATAACGCCAGTTACCACCTCCATCTTTACCAATAGCCACGCGACCACCTGTTCCTGTAAGTGAGGTTCTTGTTGGGTCTACTGATACATGATCTGCATCTACTCTATTAAATAGATGACGTATAGATTGCTGTGTATTTGTAATCGCCTCTTCAGATCCAGTCACATTACTAAATAAAAATTTACCATCTACAAAGTAGTTCCGGTTTTGCCAGGTATGTTGTGCATCTATTCCTCCCGTAAGGGCTTTATCATGAAGAAAAGGCAAGTTTTGGTCTAGCGTTCTATCAGTATAGGTCACCAGCGCGCCCACAAAAGAATTACGGTTATTCAAATCTTTCTGTAAACGGACCACACTGTAACTTGTCAAAGGCTCTACCAGTTCTTTTCTTTTGGTGCCTAAATTCCCTTCCTGTTCCAATAGGTCCCTCACCTCTGGACGTTCATCCAATGCTATTTCTGAAAACTCATTGGCAGTAATACTTTGCAATGCCCCAATAGACCAACCATCTTTGGTTTTACCACTAAACTTAGCGGCACCCAGTATGGTCGAATTAATAGGAATATCTTCAAACTCGCCTTTACTTCCATCGGCTGTTGAGAATCCCTGAGGACTGCGCCCTATACGCCTTGAGAAAAACAAATTATCCTGACTTCCATTAAGGCCTAATTGAAAGATATTGGCATTCTCTACAAAAAACGGCCTACGCTCTTGGAAAAAAATCTCAAAACCATCGAGTGCAATAGCACCTGGATCGGCATCTACTTGCCCAAAATCAGGATTTACCGTAAGGTCCAAAGTAAGATCATTGGTGATTCCAATTTTGGCATCTATTCCGCCATTTAATCTAAAATCATCTCCATCTCTAAAAGGATTGCCTGGCTCTGACTCAAAAGTATCATATTGCCCTACTAAGAAAGGCTGAATCTCTAATTGCTTTTGTGGTTCTATATTTTTAAGACCTCGCAATTCCCCAAAATTACTCACCCAACCGTTGGCATCCTGAGGCACACGTTGCCATACATCTCGCTCTTCATTTCTAAAAAAACGTCTATTTATCTGTAAACCCCAGACTTGTTCTCCAGACTTTCCAAATTTAAGTTGGCTCAACGGTATTTTTGCTTCGGCGGTCCACCCTTGTTCATCTATATGACTTGCTGCATACCAAATAGGATTCCAGCTATCATCAAAATTCCCGTTGTTTGAAATAAACTCATCCCCTTTTACCCCAGAAGCAGAGATGGTAAATGAAAATCCAGAACGGTCGTCATTATAACTATCTATATTAATTTCTACCCAATCGCCTGGAAAGTCATCGCGACGTCCCATACGACGCTCTATTTTATCAGGTTCTGTATCATACGCTCGCCAAGCAACGTACAGAAACTTTTGATCGTACGTAATTTTAAATTTGGTCTCTTGTGCAGGCGCCGTATTCTCGTCGGGTTCATTTTCAACAAAATCGCCAGCCCATTCGACAGCATTCCACGCATCTTCGTCTATGATTCCATCGATGGTAGGAGCATCTCCCGTGTAGGGGTTTGTTGTGTATATGCGTTTAGGAACAACCGTAGTGGTTTTTGTAGTATCTGTTTGTGAGTACGCTTTCGCGAAAGCGAAAACACACAAAATAAAAGAAAGAATAACAGTTCGTTGATGGATTGATTGCATGATTGATGGTTGATTGACACCCTAAAAGACTAACGATTGTAATTAGTGTGACAGCGGCAGCAGCTTTTTAAGAATATCTTAACATTTATCAAATATGATATCTAGAAAAAGATGCCAATAAGGAATGCCTTTTAAGGGTTTAAAAATAAAAAAAAAAGAATGAAAACGTGTCCTATATATATACCCTATTTTTGAGCTTCAAAAAACGCCTTAAAATATTGCAAGTTGGCTATTTGTGTAATCAATAATTAATTGTACTTTTGCAGACCGTTTTTATACGGGAAAATTGGAATGTTTAATTTAAATTAATTAGTGTGGACACATTAAGTTACAAAACAGTATCTGCAAACAAAGCTACCGTGAACAAGGAGTGGGTTTTGATAGACGCTGACGGACAAACGCTAGGTCGTATGTCATCTATCGTAGCTAAGTTTTTACGCGGTAAGTACAAAACTGACTTTACACCTCATGTTGATTGTGGAGATAACGTAGTTATCATTAACGCAGAAAAGATCAACTTAACAGGGAGTAAATGGACGGACAAATCATACATCCGTCACACAGGATATCCTGGTGGGCAGCGTAGTCTTACAGCAACAGAACTCTTCGATAAAGATCCTACTCGCATCATTGAGAATGCAGTAAAAGGGATGTTACCTAAAAACAAATTAGGGAGTGCTTTATTTCGCAATCTGAAAGTGTACTCTGGCGCAGAGCACGGACAAGAGGCACAAAAGCCAAGAACAATTAATCTTAACGAAATTAAGTAATGGAAGTTATTCACAAAATCGGTCGTCGTAAGACCGCTGTAGCACGTGTATATGTTTCTGAAGGAAAAGGAAACATTGTCGTGAACAAAAAGGACATGAATGTATACTTCCCTACCGCTACGTTACAGTACAAAGTAAACCAACCATTGGTCTTAACAGAAAATGATGGAAACTTTGATATCAAAGTAAACGTATACGGAGGTGGTATTACAGGTCAAGCAGAGGCAATTCGCCTAGCTCTTTCTAGAGCTATGTGTGAGCTAGATGCAGAGAACCGTAGCATCCTTAAACCAGAAGGTTTATTGACTAGAGACCCAAGAATGGTAGAGCGTAAGAAATTCGGACAGAAGAAAGCTCGTAAGAAATTCCAGTTCTCTAAGCGTTAATATTTGCAGAGGTATTGCTGGACTTGTTTCAGCGTCTCTTCAAAATGACAAAAAATTAATAATCGAGATACTGAAATAGATTCAGTATTCATGTTGTCGTGGCTTGGTTCGCTTTCGCGAAAGCGCAAAAAGGATCAAGGTTAGTTTAGCATCTAAACCTCGTCGAGTACGAAGTTGCTAATTTAAGTCCAACGGAACGTAAACTATTACAAAAATGGCAAACAACATAGAAGTAAAAGAATTGCTTGATGCAGGTGTACACTTTGGACACCTCACAAGAAGATGGGATCCAAACATGTCACCGTATATCTATATGGAGCGTAATGGTATTCACATCATTAACTTATACAAAACAGCTGCAAAAATTGAAGAATCTTCTGAGGCTCTTAAAAAAATAGCAGCCTCTGGTAGAAAAATACTTTTTGTAGCTACCAAGAAACAAGCAAAAGATATCGTAGCAGACAAAGCTGCAAAAGCAAACATGCCGTACATCACAGAAAGATGGCCTGGTGGAATGCTTACCAACTTTGTAACGATTAGAAAGGCAGTTAAAAAAATGCAAACCATCGATCGCATGAAGCAAGATGGACGTTTTGACACACTTTCTAAGAAGGAAAAACTACAAATGAATCGTCTTCGTGAGAAGCTTGAGAAAAACTTAGGATCTATTGCAGATATGACACGTCTTCCAGGTGCATTATTTGTTGTAGATATTAAGCGCGAGCACATTGCGATTAAAGAAGCACAAAAATTAAACATTCCAATATTTGCGATGGTAGATACCAACTCTGATCCACGTCAGGTTGATTACCTTATCCCATCTAATGATGATGCTTCAAAATCTATCGATAAGATTGTAGGATATGTATCTGATGCTATTATAGAAGGTCTTGCAGAACGCAAAGCTGGAAAAGATGCTCAATCTGAAGGAAAAGATGCACCAGCAGCTGCTCCAAAAGCAAAAGCGCCAAAAGCAAAGGCTGCACCTGCACCTGTAGAAAAAGCGACTCCTGCACCCGTAGAAGAAGCTGCTCCTGCACCTGTAGAGAAAGCTGAACCAGCAAAAGTAGAAACTGCTGCAAGCGAAGAAGAAGAATAAATAAGAAATTTATTGAAGACAGAAGTCGTTTAGTTTTTTTCTTACAGGGATTAAATTAAACGACTTTTTTTTAATGTATAACCAATGATATTTCCGCCTTTGCGGAAATGAAAATGAAAATAATTATGGCAAATATTACAGCCGCAGACGTAAACAAGCTTAGAAAATCTACCGGAGCCGGTATGATGGATTGTAAAAAAGCATTAGTAGAAGCCGAAGGTGATTTTGACAAAGCAATCGCGATCCTACGTAAGAAAGGACAAAAAATTGCTGAAAAAAGAGCCGACAGAGATTCTAGTGAAGGTGCTGTTGTTGCAAAAATCAATAGTGACAATACGAGAGGTGTTGTTGTATCACTTAACTGTGAGACTGATTTTGTTGCAAAAAACGATTCTTTTGTTGCATTAGCAAATCAAATGGGAGATATCGCTTTAGGAACAAATTCTAAAGAGGAATTCCTTGCTGCAAGTTTTGAAGGAATGACTGTTGCAGAAAAGCTTATCGAGCAAACAGGTGTTATTGGTGAAAAGATTGAAATCGGAGGCTTCAAAACATTAGAAGCTCCTTTTGTAGGGTCTTATGTTCACGGAAATAAAATCGGAGCTTTAGTAGGTTTATCTGCTGCTACAGATGCTTCTGCAGAAGTAGCTAAATCTGTATCTATGCAGGTGGCTTCTATGGGTGCAACCACCTTATCTTATAAAGATTTTGATCCTGCATTTGTTGCCTCTGAAACAGAAGCAAGAATCGCAGTAATAGAAAAAGATAACATTGAACTAGGTCGTTTAGGGAAAACGCTTAAAAACGTGCCTGAATACATCTCTATGTCTCAATTAACTCCTGAAGTTCTTGCAAAGGCAGAAGATGCTATTAAAGCACAATTAAAAGCAGAAGGGAAGCCTGAGCAAATCTGGGATAAAATCGTTCCTGGAAAATTAGAACGTTACATTGCTGACAACACAACACTTGATCTTGAGAAATGTCTTCTTGATCAACGTTTCATCATGGATGAGAGTTTAAACGTTGCAGATTATGTAGCAAGCAAGGGTGACCTTAGTGTTACAGGATTTGAAAGAGTTTCTTTAGTATAAAGAAATTTAAATACCCATAAAAAAAATGCGCTCTATAGGTATAGAGCGCATTTTTTATTTTGTGCAAAATTGTTGTTTAATTTAATCGGCTCTCTCTATAGTAAGAGTTCCTAAAGGTTCCGTAAGTGCGTTACCACCTCCAAAAGGAGCGCCATTATAAAAACTAATAGCCGCATTCTCTTCGCCATCATTTGCTTCATACGTATTTCCAAGAACCACACCTGCATCTAGCGGTTGTAATCCTATCTCTTGAAATTCTACCAAGGTATCATCTGCATTGACCACATCAAAAGAACTTACACCCAAAAACCAATCTGGACTAGGATTTAATCTTGCTAAAAAAGTAATTCGAGTACGAGCAGGAGTTACAGAGATAGATGTCGTTGTCGTCGCTTGAGGACCAACCACACCTGCTGTTGTTATACTAAACAATCCATCACCACTCTCTCCCAATGAAGTACTTATAAAACTAGAAAGTCCTTCTACATCTCCAGACTCAGCATATAATGCCATTCCATCTGAAGCAGCTTGTCCTATAGAAAATACAGATACTTCTGGCGCGTGTGTTATTACAATAATAGTTCCAAAAGAAGCATTACTAGGATAATCCTGCGGGTTATCTTCTTCTGTGAAATCTGTCGTAAAGTCTAAATCATAAGAAGCACTAGCTTCTGGCAACCCTGGTCCAGTAGGCCCTCCATCAGGCCCTCCATCATCATCACTTCCACAACTAACAAAGAAAGATAAAACAACAAGGCAACTCCATTTAAATAATTTGTTCATAATTGATTGTATACGTTTTTAATTTTAAAAATATTTTGGAAAATAATACATGCGCCACAGCACATACATATTTATGTTATAAATATAATAAACTTGTCACTCCCTAAAGGTAAGAGTTTATAATAGTTTACAAAAAAATAGAGGATTTACGCTTTTTTTTCAAAAGACACTCCCATTCTCACCAAGATATAAATCTTGGGTAAAAGAATTTCTTCAAAAAAGTACCATAAGCACTATATTTGCATAATCTTTTTCAACCTATGACATACAAAAGAATATTACTTAAGCTATCTGGCGAATCTTTAATGGGTGATCGTCAGTACGGTATAGACCCAAAACGCCTATCTGAATATGCAGCTGACATTAAAAAAGTCATAGACACTGGTGTCCAAGTTGCTATTGTAATTGGAGGCGGAAACATTTTTAGAGGCGTTGCAGGTGCGAGTAAAGGAATGGATCGCGTACAAAGCGATCACATGGGAATGCTCGCTACCGTTATAAATGGCCTTGCACTACAAGATGCACTTGAAGATGCAGACATCCCTACCCGATTACAAACAGCCATAAAAATAAATGAAGTCGCAGAGCCTTTTATAAGAAGAAGAGCGATGCGTCACTTAGAAAAAGGACGTGTTGTTATTTTTGGAGGAGGAACAGGAAATCCTTATTTCACAACAGATTCGGCAGCTGTTTTACGCGCCATAGAGATCGAAGCTGATGTTATCCTTAAAGGAACACGCGTGGATGGAATCTATAATGCCGATCCAGAAAAAGATAGCGAAGCTGTAAAATATGATCACATCTCTTTTGATGATGTATTGCGCAAAGGTTTAAAAGTAATGGACACGACCGCCTTTACATTGAGCCAAGAAAACGAACTCCCCATCATTGTTTTTGATATGAATAAACCAGGCAACTTGCTAAGAGTCGTTACGGGAGAACAAATAGGAACTACAGTGAATTTATAAATTAGTATATGGCGCAGTTTTTGCTAAATTGCGTTTAAAATATGTTTTATTATGAATGAAGAAATTCAATTTATACTAGATAGTACTAAAGAATCTATGGATGGTGCTATCACACATCTATCTAAAAGATTATTGACCATCCGAGCTGGAAAAGCGAGCCCTGCCATGATCCAAAGTGTTATGGTCGATTATTACGGGAGCCCTACACCGCTGTCTCAGGTAGCCAATGTAAATACACCTGACGGACGAACCATATCCATACAACCGTGGGAAAAATCAATTATTACAGATATAGAACGTGCTATTATCAATTCTAATCTAGGTTTTAATCCTATGAACAATGGTGAAAGCGTTATCATTAATGTGCCACCACTCACTGAAGAAAGACGTAAAGATCTAGTAAAGCAAGCGCGCGCCGAAGCAGAAGACGCAAGAATTGGTGTACGTAATGACAGGAAAAACGCAAATAATGATCTTAAAAAACTAGAAGACGCTTCTGAAGACGCTATAAAAAATGCAGAAATAGATGTTCAAAATCTTACAGACGCCTACATTAAAAAAGTAGATAGTACGCTAGCCACAAAAGAAAAAGAAATTATGACCGTTTAAGTAACAAGACGATCGTTAAACAAATACAAAAAGCGACCTTTATCGGTCGCTTTTTTAATACATTTGAATTCACATATCTTGTTTTATGTATAGAATACTTTTTGTTTTATTATGTATACAAACCGTTTCTTTCGCGCAAAGTGAGTCTTCCAAAACTGCCGAAGAAATTATACAAAAAGCTATTTCTTTAAGAGAGACTAATGATCCACGGGCAGTTCTTTCTAATTATACATATACTAGTTATGAAAAAACAATCATCACAGATAGTTTAGACACGAGCACCCACAGTTACCTCTCTGAAAAGGTAAGCAACACCACCTACACGACATCTCAAGGTTTTATTGAAGATGTTATAGGGTTTCAATTAGCCGGCTTTCAAAAAATACGCTATGAAGTACTCGCCGTGAACTTGCAATCACGTTCTTTTTACGATGAAGATTTTGTGATTTTCAACACGCGTTATGCTGGTATTTTATCTAAAAGAGGGGTGAGAAATTACATATATACACTCCTACCCTCCTCTACAGAAAACGAAATACATATTTCTTTCTCCCCAAAAAGACCTAAGGCGATTCCGGGGCTTTCAGGAGTCATGATATTAGACAAAGAAAGACTGGCTATTAAAAATGTCAATGTAAGCTTAGATGACGCTATCAAAATAAAGCTAAGTCAATCCTATATTTTTAATGACGAAGCACAAATATACCTACCCGAAAACAGGGCCCTTTTTATTGACAAAGGAAACAGTGAGAGACGCCTATCCTTTTTTGGAGGACGTATTTCCATAGGAACACTACAAGAAGAAGACCTAGAGGAAATGATCACAAAAAAGTATCTCGTTTCTACAACCAGCAATAGTAATTTTTCGCTTAAAGCGAAAGAAATAAAAACCCAACCCTACGCCATAAATTTACAACCAGAAGCTACTGAGCAACCTCTCAGTTTCTGGCAAACCTATCGTCGAGAAGATTTGACAAAAAAAGACAAACGAAGCTTTTCTGAAATAGAAAGAATTGTTAATGCCGAAAATATTGAACGTCGTTTAGGGACTATCAATAATTTTAGTATTGGGTACTATAGTGTTAACTTTTTTGATTTTGATCTTACCTATCCTGTCAAATTCAACAATTTTGAAGGACTCCGATTAGGGCTTGGAGGCGTAACCAATGAAAGCTTTTCCAAAAGGTTTCGTATTGAAGGCTATGGGGCGTATGGCTTTAAGGACAAAGACATCAAATATGGTGTAGGAGGTGGTGTTCTTCTCAATGAAAAAAGAGATGCATGGATAAGCCTTACGTATAATAGTGATCTGGAAGAGGTCGGAAACTATGCATATCTTACAGATCGGCGTGTCTACTCGTTATTTGAACCGAGACTTGTGAATATTAACTTATTTTACAAACACCGAACCACTCGTACAAATCTTGAGTATCGCATCGCGCCCAAATTGCTTTCTGAATTTCAAGTAGCTCATAGGCGTATAGAGCAAACCACCCCCTATCGCTATATTAAAGATGGTCAAGAAATAAGCAATTACAATATCACTGAAGCCACAGCGGGCATACGATGGAGTCCAGGCAGCAAGTTTATGAAAACAAAAGCTGGAATCAATGAAGTATATGATGGATACCCAAAAGTAACCGCTCAAATATCCCAAAGCATCGATGGCTTGGAAGGTGATTTTAATTTTACAAAATTTGGCGCTAAAGTTTTTTACCGATTAGACCGTTTGAATAAATCTGCTACCGAGTTGCTTGTAGAAGGGAATGTGGGATTTGGAGATTTACCCATCACACATTTATTCCAGGCCTATCCCAATGCCCCAACCAAAGAAACCATACTGCAACGTTTTTCTGTAGCAGGCGTCAATAGTTTTGAAACCATGTTTTTTAGTGAGTTTTTCTCCGATAGACTTATCACCGCTCAACTTAAACACAGACTTACCCCTTTTAATTTAGGTAAACGTTTTAAGCCAGAGATGGTATTAATCACTCGTTTTGCTATTGGAGACATTAGCAATCCAGAAGATCATTTAGATATTGAGTTTGGATCTCTGAAAGAAGGTTATACAGAATCAGGCTTTGAAATCAATAAATTAATCTTCGGATTTGGAACCAGTCTTACCTACAGATATGGGGCGTACCATTTACCTAATTTTGAAGATAATATTGCTTTTAAATTCACTTTTAATTTACAACTTTAGAAAAGTATCCCACCTCTCGGATTTTCTTTAATAAAAGAATACCTTTGTGACTGTAAACAGCGGTAATGGCAAAATTTTTAAGTTCAGGATTTTGGGAGAGTATTGCAGGAGTTATCCTGCGCAATAGACCTCTCATTCTTATCCTTATTTTAGCCACCACCATTTTTTTAGGGTTCCAGTGGCAACACATGCGATTCACCTATACAGAAGCAAACCTCCTTCCTGATGACCACGAAGTCAACCTAGAGTATAACAAGTTTCTTGATAAATTTGGAGAGGAAGGCAATCTAGTGGTGATTGGTATTAAAAATGACAGTCTATTTACACCAAAGCTACTTAATGCTTGGAACGACTTATCTCAAAAGATTGATCAATATCCCGAAGTTACCCTGTCTATATCGCTCAAAGATCTTAAACTACTAGACAAACAAGAAGACCCGCCTAGATTTGATTTAAAATCATTTATTCCAGACAGCGTCACTTCCTCAAAACAGGCATCTGATTATAGAAAGCAGCTTTTTAATGACCTTCCTTTTTATGAAAATTTAATTTATAACAAGGAAACAGGTACCGTACGGTCTGCTATTTACCTTGACAAAGAAATCGTAAATACCCCGGTCAGGAGAGATTTTATTGTCAATGACCTAAAACCACTTATTGAAAAATTTGAAGCAGATTCTGGTCTTAAAGTACATACTAGTGGGATGCCTTACATACGCACACTCAACTCACAAAATATTATTGATGAGATAGGCTGGTTTGTGGGCGGTGCATTGGTCGTAACTTCTTTATTATTCTTTTTCTTCTTTAGATCGTATCGAGCTACATTTATATCTATGATCACAGTGGTCATAGGGGTGATGTGGGCTTTTGGATTTTTGGGATTATTAAAATATGAAATCACGGTGCTTACTGCACTGATTCCTCCGCTCATTATTGTGATAGGAATTCCTAATTGTATTTTCCTCATCAACAAATACCAACAGGAGTACAAAACACATGGTAATAAGGTAAAAGCACTCCAACGAGTGATTACCAAAGTAGGTAACGCCACGCTGATGACAAACGTGACTACAGCATCTGGATTTGCCACATTTATCCTGACTGAGAGTTCGTTGCTTAAAGAATTTGGGGTCGTAGCCAGTATCAATATTATAGGGATTTTTCTACTTTCTTTATTAATCATCCCTATTATTTATAGTTATATGCCTCCTCCAAAAGAGAAGCATTTAAAACATTTGGGTAAAAACTGGATTGAAGGATTTGTCGATTGGATGGAGCGCATGGTGCGAACCCAACGCATTGCTATTTTTGTGGTTAGTATTATCCTACTAACGGTTAGTATGATTGGTATTAATCAGATTCGTGTTTCAGGGAGTCTGATCGAAGATATGCCAAAGAACACTGCCTTTTTTAAAGACATTAAGTTCTTTGAGCAAGAGTTTGATGGAATTATGCCTTTGGAAATCTTAATAGACACCAAACGCAGTAAAGGAGTTATGAAACTCGCCACACTTAAACGCATGGAGGAGTTAAGTGTTGTGATAGAAGAGCAACCCGAATTATCAAAACCTGTTTCTATTGTAAATCTGGTCAAATACGCAAAACAAGCGTACTATAATGGCTCTCCAAAATATTACCAACTCCCTAGTAGTAATGAGCGTAATTTTATTCTCCCCTACACAAGCTCCTTCTCTGACCAAACCAATCTTATGGGCGCCTATGTAGACAGCACAGGTCAGTATGCGCGCATCACAACCTTTATGAAAGACATAGGCACCGACAAAATGGAGCGTGCTGAAGAAAATTTAAGAAACAAAATAAAAACCTTATTTCCAGAAGATCGATATGAGGTGACCCTTACTGGAAAAGCATTGGTTTTCCAAAAAGGAACCAATTACCTGGTAAACAACCTGATCATTAGTCTATCTCTTGCTATTTTGCTTATTGCGCTTTTTATGGCTTGGATGTTCCGATCTTTTAAGATGATTTTAGTATCCCTGATTCCTAATTTATTACCACTACTCGTAACCGCAGGTATGATGGGCTTTATTGGCATTCCTATTAAACCTTCCACCATACTGGTTTTTAGTATTGCTTTTGGAATTTCTGTAGATGATACCATCCATTTTTTAGCCAAATACAGGCAAGAATTACGTGCGAGCAAATGGAAAATTAAAAAATCGGTGTATGCTTCGTTACGTGAGACGGGTGTGAGTATGTTTTACACCTCTATTGTTCTTTTCTTTGGCTTTTCAGTATTTATGATCAGTAGTTTTGGAGGAACCGTTGCTTTGGGAGGTCTTGTAAGTGCTACGCTATTATTTGCCATGCTCGCCAATTTATTACTACTTCCATCCTTATTACTTTCGTTAGAACGCAGTATTGCCAACAAGAAAACACTTAAAGAACCCGCGCTTCAGATTATCACAGAATTACCCGAAGACCAGCAGGCTGAAAAAGACAAAATCGAAGAAGATGCTAAGCGCTAATCTATTCCAAATACTCATAAATGATATGGAATGATTTTTTATACGCTTTCGCGAAAGCGTGTCACCAAAAATTGCCCTTCAAAAACACGCTGTCAATTTCAAAACATCTTTATATTTGCCTATCCTAATCGACTTCCTTTTGATAGGTATCAAAAATCGATTAGAAAACATTATTAAAATTTCGGCCTAGAAAGTCGAAGTAACCAAATCCACGGTGGGATTTAAAATAAAAACACTATGACCTATATATCCGTAATCGACCTTTTAGCTAGTGATGCCATACATCAGGAGTTTACTGTAAAGGGATGGGTACGCTCTTTTAGAGCCAATCAGTTTATTGCACTTAACGATGGTTCTACCATTAAAAATATACAATGCGTTGTCGATTTTGAAAACATGGACGAGGCGCTTTTAAAGCGTGTTACTACGGGCGCTGCTATTGTAGTTACTGGTGCGCTAGAAGAAAGTCAAGGAGCAGGGCAGCGTGTAGAGATCAAGGTAAACTCGATACAAATTGAAGGGGATGCCGATCCAGAAGATGTAAAACTAACGATTTTATCTCCTAAGCGTCACACCCTAGAAAAGCTTCGCGAGCAAGCACATTTACGTGTTCGCACCAATACATTTGGTGCTATTATGAGATTACGCTCTAAGCTTTCTTATGCCGTACATCAGTATTTTAATGAACATGGTTTTTACCAAGCACACACCCCTATTATTACGGGAAGTGATGCAGAAGGTGCCGGAGAAATGTTTCGCGTAAGCGCATTAGATCTAGAAAATCTACCTAAAAAAGAAGGCGGTAGCATTGATTACAGTCAAGACTTTTTTGGAAAAGAAACCAACCTTACGGTTTCTGGACAACTAGAAGCAGAGACCTATGCATTAGGTTTAGGAAAAGTATACACCTTTGGCCCTACGTTTAGAGCCGAAAATAGTAATACATCACGTCACCTTGGAGAGTTTTGGATGATTGAGCCAGAGGTTGCGTTTAATGACTTAGCCGACAACATGGATCTTGCCGAAGATTTTATCAAATACGTGATCGGATATGTACTAGAGCATTGTCAAGATGATCTTGAATTCCTAGAAAATCGTCTGGTAGAAGAAGATAAGAAAAAACCACAAGCAGAGCGTGCTACGATGTTATTACG
Organism: uncultured Flavobacteriaceae bacterium; assembly: GCA_964351845.1. Taxonomy (GTDB): domain Bacteria; phylum Bacteroidota; class Bacteroidia; order Flavobacteriales; family Flavobacteriaceae; genus Dokdonia. Next base: position 24,912 of record CAYGQJ010000042.1, read on the forward strand.
CGAGAAACTTGAGTTTGTCATTGCTAATAACTTTAAGCGGGTAAGCTACACAGAAGCGATCGCGATACTACGTAATAGCAAACCAAATAAGAAAAAGAAATTCAAATACCTTATAGATGAATGGGGAGCAGATTTACAGAGTGAGCACGAGCGCTTCCTTGTAGAAAAGCATTTTGAATGCCCTGTGATTCTTTTTGATTATCCAGCAAATATTAAAGCATTTTACATGCGTCTAAATGAAGATGGCAAAACAGTACGCGCCATGGACATCTTATTTCCAGGTATTGGAGAAATTGCAGGGGGGTCACAAAGAGAGGAACGCCTTGATATTCTTAAAGAAAAAATGGCGGTCTTAGATATCCCTGAAGAAGAGTTATGGTGGTATCTAGACACTCGTAAATTTGGCACCTGTGTTCATAGTGGCTTTGGCCTTGGTTTTGAGCGTTTAGTGCTCTTTGCAACAGGAATGACCAACATACGAGACGTGATTCCTTATCCTAGATTTCCTGGACATGCTGAATTTTAATTTCGGGTATTACACAACACAAAAAGGGGCTTTCGCCCCTTTTTTTTTGCAATAACTACACGTATCATTGTACCTTACGACAAATCACATTCATAACCACTAAACCAAAAACAATTATGAAATTTTTAAACTTTATGATTCCCCTATCGATGATGGCACTATTGCTTGTTGATTGTAAGGGAGATCACACTAACAATGAAGACGATGGTAACAATGGTCCTCCTACTATTGTGGAAGCGCCAGATATGATTATACCCATCGAAAAAGGGGCTGAATTATTCTATAATTACCGAGACAATAGAATTGGATTAATAGAACAATATGAAGATTCACTAGGGTTAGTAGATAATTACCAAGCAACCACATCACTTACATTTGATTTTGAAGAGTTGAAACAATACATGAAATATGTAGAGAAACAAGCTAAAAAATCGAAGACAAGAATCAAAGGATTGCGCGTCTATTTAGGACAATACTCTAACACTAAAAATGAAGAGCATCCAAGAGCAGAGACGGTATTCTTTAATCCAACGATGGTTTATAAAGACAACCAAGAAGTGTCTTTTGCCATCCAACATCAAAATGGAAGTAATGTAGCTGTTCCTGTAGGAGAACTACTAGATTACGATAAAAAACCTGCTGGGCGTGCTAATTTAACCCTTACCGTACAAGATTCTATCACTAGTTTGGCTGGGAATCAGGGGCACAGAAGGCCTCCGCCAGTTAGCGGAGATCCTGATTATTAATTTTCAAAAAAGAAATTAGATAGATGATGTTATTGATGAATATAAGTGACGCTTTTGCAATTTTAGCGGCAATAACATCGTCTGTCTTCTATTATAAATACAGGAAATCATATTTATTTATCATTAGTCCTTTTTTATGGTATACCGCAATAAATGAATTTGTTGTTATAAAATTGGATGAAGTTCTTGAAAATAATACTGGCATTTTTTATAACATACATCAAATAATTCTGTTTTCTATTTTATTTTGGATTATTTACAAGAGTCTAAAAAACTCAAAACGTATTTATATTTTAAAAGTACTTGTCGTTATATATACTATTATTCAAATTATTGATATCAGTATAAATAATTTCATGTCAGATTATTTATCCCTCTCTTATTTGATAGGGGGAGTTACTGTAACTATAGGTATTATATTATATGCAATAGAATTATTAGAAAGTCAAGACATAAAATTTTTACACAAAGACCTTACTGTTTGGTTTTTAACAGCTAATTTATTTTTTTGGATTTCATTCTTACCAATATACATTATACAAGATAAGTACTATGATACTATCTCATCTGATTTAGCTATTAGTTTAAAGTATATTCAATTCTCTTGTATTATTATTTTAAATTTACTATATATATTAGGGTTTATATATTCAGAGAAAAAAAACGGTTAACACCTATACTACAATATAGTAGATGAATACATCGGAAGATAGTGGCACATTAATTCTTGTTCTAGTAGCAATAACAATATTATTATTATTCTTAGTAGTAATTGTGGTTTTAGTATCCGTATTTATAAAACGTAAAAATGAACTTATCCTCGAACAACAAACCTCTCAAAAACGCTTTGAACAAGAGATTGCAGAGTCACAAATAGAAATTCGAGAAGAAACGCTGCGTAATATCAGTTGGGAATTGCATGACAATATTGGTCAGCTATTAACACTCGCTAAAATACAAACCCAAAATGCTGGCGGAGATCAGGCGCAACTAGATGAAGCAGCCAATACGATAGGAAAAGGATTGACCGAAATACGTGCCCTATCCAAACTGATCAATCCTGAGGCGTTGAATAATATGACCCTCATTGAGGCGATAGAGCTAGAGTTAAATCGTTTTACGCGTATGGAGTATCTCGCCACGAGTTTAAACGTTACGGGCACTCCTATTACCGTTGATAAAAAAATAGGAACGATTATTTTTCGGATGTTTCAAGAATTTTTTACCAATACGATTAAACATTCTAAGGCGAGTCATCTGGATGTGTGTTTCACGTACACAAAAGACACGCTGGAGATCAAAGCAAAAGACAATGGGGTTGGATTTGATATTGCTTTCGCGAAAGCAAAAAATGGCATAGGCCTTTCGAATATAGCATCTAGAGGGAAATTGATTGGCGCAACGATTCACGTATCGTCAAAAGAAGGAGAAGGCACAGAAATGCATCTCTCATACACACCAAAAACGACATCACATGAATAAACTTGTAGTAGTAGACGACCATACCCTCCTCTCACAAGCCATCAGCGGACTTGTTAATTCTTTTGAAGATTTTGAGGTGTTATATACGTGTAAAAACGGACAAGAGCTTATAGACCAATTGGTTTTTGAGAACAAGCGCCCAGACATCGTGCTCATGGATGTCAATATGCCGATTATGGATGGGATAGAGACCACCGCATATCTTAAAGAACACCATCCTGACATCAAAGTCCTCGCCCTCTCTGTAGAGGAAGAAGAGCGCACAATTTTAAAAATGCTCCGCGCTGGAGCCAAAGGGTATTTACTAAAAGATACCGAAAAATCAGTATTAGAAAGTGCTTTAAAAGAATTGATGACCCAAGGGTTTTATCACACCAACACCGTCTCTCAAATTCTGGTAAGAAGCTTACATGAAGAGAGTTCGCTCGCTCTAAAAGAGAGAGAACTAGAATTTATAAAACATGCCTGTACAGAGATGACCTACAATGAGATTGCAGATCGTATGTTTTTAAGTCCAAAAACTGTCCAAGGATACAGAGATAGTATTTTTTCTAAACTGAATTTAAAGAACCGAACAGGGCTTGTGATTTACGCTATAAAACATGGGTTGTTTAAGCCATAATAGCAATTGTAGGGTTTTATTTTTTCAGTAGCATCAGTAATTAGCTATTCAATGGTAAAATATAACGCTATGATCTTCTCCCTTTTGCTTATTTTTGTTGTATGTTAAAACAACAACTTAATTTTAAACTTTCGCAAAAGCTATCTCCTCAACAAATACAGTTGATGAAGCTTATTCAATTGCCTACCCAAGCTTTTGAGCAAAAAATAAAGCAAGAGCTTGAAGAAAACCCTGCATTAGACAGCGGAAAGGAAGAAATAAAGGATGAGTTTGATGAGTTTAGCAACACTGAAGAAGATTTCGGAAATGAAACTATAGAAACTGACATCAATGTAGATGAATACTTAAGTGATGATGAAACTCCTGACTATAGACTGAATGCCAATAATTATAGTGCAGATGACGAAGACAGACAAGTACCTTATGCTTCTGGAACTTCTTTTAATCAATATCTAAAAACACAACTCAATACATTTCGCTTATCAGAAGAAGAGCGAGATATTGCCGAATTTATCATAGGAAGCCTTGATGAAAGCGGCTATTTAAGAAGATCTATCCCTGACTTAATGGATGATCTTGCGTTTACTCAAAATGTATACACCACCGAAGAAAAAATAGAAGAAGTCCTTTTTAAAGTACAAGATTTAGATCCTTCGGGAGTGGCAGCTCGTAATCTAGAGGAGTGCTTGATATTACAGCTTTCGCGAAAAGCGCCTACAAAATCAATAGAGCAGGCGATTGCCATCCTTGAAAAATCTTTTGACCACTTTAGTAAAAAGCATTACAAAAAATTAATGTCTAAGTTCTCCATTTCTGAACAAGAACTTAAGGATGCTATCCAAGAGATTGAACACTTAAACCCTAAACCAGGGGGATCTTATGCTAGCAACACAAAAATCGTAGAGCATGTAGTGCCTGATTTTACCATACGTATTGTAGAGGGAGAATTGGAACTTTCCCTTAATGGCCGTAATGCACCAGAGCTTCGTGTTTCTAGAGATTACAGCAATATGCTTAAAGGGTATAAGGCTTCCAAAGAGAAAACAAAAGCACAGAAAGATGCGGTGATGTTTATAAAACAAAAGCTAGATGCTGCAAAATGGTTTATAGAAGCTATTTTACAGCGCCAGCAGACGTTGTTTGTTACCATGAGTGCTATTATGTACTATCAAAAGGAATACTTCCTTACAGGCGACGAACGTAATTTACGCCCAATGATACTCAAAGATATTGCTAGTGAAATTGGCATGGACGTCTCTACCGTATCTCGTGTAGCCAATAGTAAGTATGTGGATACGCCTTATGGCACCAAATTGATTAAGGAATTTTTCAGTGAAAGCATGACCAATGATCAAGGAGAAGAAGTATCTACCCGAGAAATCAAGAAAATTCTAGAAACCGTTATTCAGGAAGAGGATAAGAAAAAACCACTGACTGATGATAAACTCGCTGGTATTTTGAAAGAGAAAGGCTATCCTATAGCTAGACGTACTGTAGCCAAATACAGAGAACAGCTAGACCTCCCCGTTGCTAGACTCCGCAAACAAATCTAATGAAGTACATCATACGAAGTTTATCTTATATTTTTCACCCGCTATTCATGCCCATAGCTGGTGTCATATTATATTTTCAAATTTCCCCGCGATTTTTCAATAACTCTTTCCTCTTTTCTAAATTATTTGCCACTATTATTATGACGATCATCATTCCTATTTTAAGCTATTATATGCTTAAAAACCTGAATGTAGTCACAGAAATACATTTAAAAAATGTAAAAGAACGTCGCTATCCATTACTCATGCAACTCCTTTTTACATTATTGTTAATCAAGATTGTTTTTAAAGGATATGAGATTCCTGAAGTCTACTTTTTCTTTGTAGGTATTTTAGGATCTAGTTTGGCAGCGCTTATATTAGTCTTTGCAAAATTTAAAGCGAGCCTTCACATGATAGGTGTTGCTGGTTTACTCACCTTTATCATAGGATTAAGCATTCATTTTAATCAAAACTTATTACTACTTATCGCTTTGCTAATTATAGGTTGTGGCGGCACTGCTACCTCTAGATTAGATGCAAAAGCACATAGTCATATAGAGTTGATTATAGGTTTTTTTGTGGGTGCATTACCCCAACTTATGGCTTTTAAATATTGGTTGTAAGATCAAAACTAGCGAAGGCCTGATCACAGAAAATAAAACTGAAGACCTAACCGAATAACCTGCAGGTTTACACTTTGACCATCAATCATGGCATCACCATCAAAAAGGGTATTTAAGCCATAATACGCTTGAAAATTAAAGGCGCCATAGCCAAATGCAAATGTCAAACCATATTGAAGTTTATTTAACTCTGGAACATCTGTTTGATTCACTTCATTACCCTCGCCAATAAAGGTAGACCTAAACCTAAAAATATAACTAAACTCTACCCCTGAGTGTATCCGCCAGAAAGCGTATTCTGTTGGCGTAGATGTTCTCCATCGATACTGTATAGGAACATCTAATGAATAGAAGGTAAATCGGTTCTTATCGGCATTAATAGCGTCTGGTATCGTAGAGAAAATAGTCGTACTACCGTCTTCTTCCTCTCCTATAAAAAGATCTTGATTAAACGTATTTAAAGAGACGCCCAAGCCAACTCCTATTGCCTTATTACGTCGTTTATTAATAGGCATATCTCTTATAAATCCTAGCTGCATACTTCCGCTAAGGCCATTTTGTGAAACTCCGTTAGGCTTATTTGTGATTAGATTAAACGTAACTCCAACATACACTTGATCTTCTCTATACAAAGAATCAACAACGGTATTATCTACTACCTCATCTTGACCAAAAACGGTTTGACAACACACTAAAAAGGGTACTATGAAAAAAACAATATATTTCACAAAACTAGATTTATCACAAAGATACAAGAAATGATGGCTACCTAAAGGCATAAAAAAACGCCCTGAAATATCAGGGCGTTTTTTTACTAATTATAAAATCTTCGATTAATCTACTGACTTATTAGGCGTTGTAATGAATATAATTTTAGGCAAATTTGCTTCACGCAATTCTTGCTTCACATCATACACTAATCCTGATTCTGCATCTTTATCGATTTTCAATGCTACAATAGCAGAGCTTTGAAGCTCTTCTCGTAGCTTTGTTACTTCCTGTAGAATGGCAGATTTTACTTCAGTGACATCTACAATACGATCTCCTATCTGAACAATATCTACTTTACTTTTTCCAGTATATCCTTCTCCTGGTTTTCCTATATAAATGAAAACCGTTCTAGATTTATCCAGCTTTTCGATTTGATCTGCTGGTGGTAATTGATTTAGGACTTTAAGATCATTCTTTCTAAGTACAGTAGCCACCATAAAGAAAAACAACAACATGAATACAATGTCTGGTAAGGATGCTGTATTTACTGGTGGAAGTTCTCCTCCTTTTTTCTTTTTAAACTTTGACATAATCTTAGTTGCTTTTTGGTTCTGCTTCAGACAATTTAAAAGGAATCAAATTTCTAATTTCTTTTAATTTCGCCTCTGTTTTCTCTACGTTACCATCATAGTTTCCAGCGGCTATAGCTGCCTTCACTTCTGTATACTTCCATCCATAAAGTCTTTGTGACTCTCTATCTCTAAGTTCATTGTAAGCTGCTCCTAATTCATTTTGAACAGCGACATAGGTAGTGTAGTTTGTTTTTCTTGCACTACTCATAGAGATAATGGCTTTGTCAGGGTTATCTGATGAACTTGGACTTCTAGCTCCTTGACAAAAATCACAATGTCCTTCCTGTCCGGCAGGAATCCCACCGTTGTCTAAGAAATCTATAGCTGCTTGACGTAACTCACTTAATTCCATTGGTGCATCTTCAACAAGAAGGTCATTATTACCGTTTACCAATACAACAAACAAGTTTTTCTGTTTGATAATTGGAGGTATAATCTCCTCGTCAAGAGGCGGTGGCAATTGCCTTACTAAACCTTTATCCTTGTCTATAGTTGTTGTAACTAAGAAAAAAATAAGAAGCAAGAACGCAATATCTGCCATAGATCCTGCATTAATTTCGGGTGCTGAGCGTTTTGCCATAATACGTTATTTTACAAGTTTCTTTGCTCCTGAGAACAACATTAAACCAATGGCAGTAGCTGCTAGTATAAAAAACGAGTTTATACCTGCGCCTACCCATTTCATTTTATTTGGCGTTAGCTCTATATCTTGCTTTGCAGCTGCCGCCATGATTTCTTTTGGAATATCACTAGAGGCCGTAAAGTATGAAATAGCGATCACGAGTAAGAAAAGTCCAACACCTATCAATACATTTTTAGCGTTACCACTAAAGAGTCCTTTTATAACAAATACGACAACTAACACTAAGATAAGTGCAAGTACCACATAAGCGATAAGCATTAAATTTGTAATACTAGATGGCACATCTACTGCATTTATACCAAATTGTTTAACTTCTTCCTGAAGTGGTTCGCTATCTATTGTCCAAACAATACCAGCAAATATCAAGGCAACCACACCTAGGACACCTACCACTATTTTTAATATTTTATGTAATCCCATAATTTTTTAAAGTGTTTAGGTGTTACTATTATTTTTTGTGCTTCACAAGCATATCGATAAGTGTGATAGAAGAATCCTCCATATCGTTTACGATACTATCAATTTTAGCAATAATATAATTATAGAAAATTTGAAGTATAATAGCCACTACAAGTCCAAATACCGTAGTAAGAAGTGCTACTTTAATACCCCCTGCTACTAAAGCTGGGTTCATATCTCCTGCTGCTTCAATTTTATCAAACGCTTGAATCATCCCGATTACCGTTCCCATGAAACCAAGCATTGGTGCAAGTGCGATAAATAAAGATACCCATGAAACGTTCTTTTCTAGTTGTCCCATTTGAACACCTCCGTAAGACACTACTGCTTTTTCTGCTGCTTCAACGCCTTCACCTACACGGTCAAGTCCTTGATAATAGATAGATGCCACAGGTCCTTTTGTATTACGACACACTTCTTTTGCAGCTTCAACACCACCACTACTTAACGCATCTTCTACGCTTTGTGCTAGTTTCTTACTGTTAGTAGAAGCTAAGTTTAAGTATATAATTCTTTCTATTGCGATTGCTAAACCTAAGATAAGACATAAAAGAACAATCCCCATAAACCCAGGCCCTCCTTCTATAAAACGTTTCTTTAAATCTTGTGTAAAAGATAGTTCTTCATCTGCTGCTGCTTCTTGAAATGTTGCTCCTGAATCAACACTAGCAACTATTTGCTGTACTTGAACTGGAAGGGTTGTTTGCGCATTGCTGGCTTGTGTTGTAAAAGTACCCAAAGCTACAACAGCTGCGATTGCCATAATAGAGAATAATTTTTTCATTGCTCTTGATCTTAAATTTAAATTAGTAAAGGGTTAAATATAGTAATTAATTAGATTAATTCTAAAAAAATAGCAGATAGAAACTATTTGTATAATCCTAGTAAGCACATCCTATTGACTAGACTTCCTTACTTAGAATATAATAGACCATTTTTAATTGTTAAAAAAGTCTTGAATAGTTTCTATTTGTATGAACATAAATAAAGAGTACTAACTATCTTTATTAAAGCAGAGAGGAAGGGATTCGAACCCTCGATACGCTTTTGGCGTATACACGCTTTCCAGGCGTGCGCCTTCGACCGCTCGGCCACCTCTCTAGTTGACTAATATCTATTAATATCAGCGCTGACAAAAGAACTAAAATAGTTAGTAATAAAAAAATAAACGTTTCCCTAAAATTGTAAAAAATGAAAAAATGTCAAAAACTTAACATTTCGCTTACCAAATTCACGCAACATATTAATTCGCTATTTCTTTTAATTTGGCTCATTTACCATGCCACAAATAATTTCTCTAAGGACACCTAGTTTACCATGTTACAAACAAATCGCAAGCAAACTAAAACAAATAGCTTGCACTTTTTTTGATCATGGCTACATTATTAAACATTTTTAACACCTACCATTAAGCATACTTTATTTTTAGAATAGCGTTAAAAAAAGACTCGAAACAGTTTTTGGATGAAAACACAAGAAATAGTATTATATAAAGAGTATGGCCAACTACAATAGAACTCATCGTATAGATCGTATAGTCATACAACAAAAGGGATACTATGTGTTTTCTAATGCACCTAATACTTTCATTGGCAACTGTCTCTTGATGGAATGCTTTCGCGAAAGCAAATCCTTCCTTACATAAAGAAATAAAAGGGAGTAAACCCCAAAGCAAACCTTGAAACCTAAAAATCAACCCAAGGGTCGAGGTAGTAAACCAAAGATACCGCTGAAAAAGCGGGATTAGCGCAACGAGCTATTTTTGAGTTCATCCTTCAGGCTTTTCAAAACAGCGCTTCACTAATAAAAGCCTCTTATCAATCAGAGACTTCACATTCAAAACGAAACGAAACGTGTATGTTTTTTGAAATATTTGAAATTAGTAATTTCGGGATGTTAATATTAAAGTCCTCTATAGATACTACTGCTTTTCCTGACAGCATATAAGACATATTCGTATTATCAATCTCAACTTTAAAGGTTAAGGGAACTGTTTTGTCTTTTAATGTAAGTAAACCTTCAATCATTCTTATTTGAGTATCAGATTGAGTAGGGTCAAAATCAATGATTTTACCTGTAAACATGGCTTTAGGATATAGATCAGACTCTATGTAACTCTTATTAAAATGATCATACATGAGTATATTTTCAAATACAAATGCCTTCATTAATATAGCCAAAGCAATATCACCTGTTTCTGAATTTAAAACACATAATACCTGATTATTGACAGCCTCAATATTCTCTGCAACTGTACAAGAGGAGAAAGTCACCTCCCCTAGTCGCGTATTATAGCTACTGGGTAGTTTTTGAGAGATCGCTATAGTGTTTATAAAAAGGAAAAGGAAAACTATTTTATTCATATAAATTACTAATTACTCCCAATACAAGATACTATCCTGCTCCATTACAGTGGGGGAAACCTTATTTGACAAGGCTACCATAACTTCACAGGTATTCGTATCAATCTCTAGGAGATTATCAATAAAGGGGGTAAACCCCAAGGCAAGCCCTAAAACCTAAAAATCGACCCAAGGGGCAAGGTATAAAACCATAGATCCCGCTAAAAAGCGGGAATAGTTCAACAAACTATTTTGAATG
>CAYGQJ010000042.1:35591-41830 GCA_964351845.1 uncultured Flavobacteriaceae bacterium
TAAAACCATAGATCCCGCTAAAAAGCGGGAATAGTTCAACAAACTATTTTGAATGTGTCTTTCAGACTTTACAAAACAGCGTTTCACTACTAAAATATCTTTTTAAAACTTGTTTTAGTTCACAAAACAACCCCCCGAAAATTTTTGGAGGGCCATTTAACAAACTAACTACTAACTGTATTTATCGTGCGATGTTGGAAATAATAAGGCTCCCCCATGAAAAAAAGGAGCCCCTTCTCTCACTAATCCAATTATCATATCTCACTAAAACAATTTTGATTAGAAAAAATCTTAATTTATTTTTTTTAGTTTCTTACGTAATCCTAAGTAGGCTCCTGCCGCAAGACCAAGACCTAACAACCCATCTATGGGTGCAGGTACTGGTGGTACATCTTCTACATCATCATCAAAGGTAATCTGAGGACGCATGGTTGCTGTTGTGCTTGCGTTTGCATTAAAGGATAGTGCCAAACCAGCTATAAGTACTAGTGTTTTTATATTTCTTTTTATCGTTTTCATGATAGTATATCGTATGTATGATTTGTTATTGTTTGATAATTCTGCGTGTGGTACTCCCTACATCACTTGTAAGGGTGACAAAATAAATACCGTTCCCTACATTGCTCATGGCTGTTGTAGTAAGGGTGTTTCCAGCAAACTGTACTTGTTTGTTATACAGTTGCTGCCCAAGCATATTGGATACCGTTAGGGTTACTTCTTTTCCGCTTAAATCTGTAGAGACTATGGTAAGCGCTCCGTCTTTTACTGGATTAGGAAACATAGAAAGGGTAAATGCTTCCGTGTCTTCTGTGGCTAATGTCGCTTCCGCGAAAGCGATATTAAAACGATCACTTGCTGAGCTTTCATCTTCTGAATTTACTGCAAAAGAAATCACATTCGCTCCTTCTACAAGCGCTGTAGATTCTCCTGTAAACGCATCCATAAAATAGGCTGTTACGTCTCCCAAAGAAGCTACATTTACGACCAACGTATACGCCTCTGCTCTGTAGGTGGTATTTAGTAACGGAATACTTTCTCCTACTTCTGGCATAAAACGACGCTCAACACTTAAGGTATTATCTCCATTAAGAATAGCCATAGACTCATCTTGGTTAAAGAATTTTGAAGCATCTTCTAAAGTGATTGTATTACTATGATCTGGGGAGAAAAATATGCCAAAACTATCTTGCAAAGATGAGCCGTTATTGTAGGCTTCTGTGCGGTATAACTGTCCTATAATATGTGCTTGGTCTAATGGATTAGTGCCTGTAAATGAAGTCGCTGTGTCTTCGCCTACAACTTTACTAGTTTCAGTAAATAAAATAGAGGATGCTCCGGCTGCTGCAGTCGTTACAAAAGCTGCTTGACCTGGTTGTAAAAACTGATTAGCTGCAGACATAGATGTATTGGTTCCTGATGGGAGTAATACAGTTACATACGCACCGCGTTCTCCTAAGGATGGATCCCACATAAAGTATTGATTGGTGCTTACATTGGTAGATGCTGCGGTTACTGCCCCCATATCTACAGATGCTTGGTATGGATTTCCAAAGAAATTAAATTCACCTGCTACTGTACTAAAATCTGTTTGACTTACATCACCCGTTACAAGTGCTCCAGTAGCTCTTAATCGTGTTACTGATGGCATAGGGTTTTGTGCATTTAAATCGGTTGCGCGATCACCACGTATAAAAAGACGGTATCCTTGCCCGGCTGTTAGTACATCGGTATCGGTATTGGTTACGGCTTCCCAAACTTGTCCTACATTATTTAATGTAAACATAGAAGCGTTATCTGTTACCGTATCATCAAATCCATTGGCTCCAGCATCACCTCCTGTAATATGTGTCCCAAACCCTGGATTAGGATTAAGATTGGTTGCATCTACATTATTTACACCCTCTTGCCAGTTATCGTTAATGGTTCCTGTAGTTGTTACAGCACTAGACATAAGTCTAAATGCACGACGTGCTGTCATGTAGCGTTCTACTACAACATCACCTACAATCATTCCGTTTCCGACCTCAGCAAGCATTGCTGTTGTTGAGGCGTTACTTTTAAAGGTAAGTGTACCAACAGATACATTTAAAGCACCATCTGTAAGCGTGACTGTACTTAAAACATCTACTGCTCCTGTTATGGAAGCATCTGCAGAACCTGTATTGTTGACTACGAGGTTTAAAACACTGAAATCTCCTCCTACCGTTTGAGCCGCTGCTCCAGAAATAGCAATAGTTGATTGATCTGCTGTTAACGTACCTGCTACATCAAGGTTTCCGTGTAAGCTGAGTGTATTTGCTGCAATATCAAGTGTTCCTCCACTTGCTACTGTTACATTATTGGCAATAACGTCTCCTGCTAAGATTGCATCTGGAGATACTACTTCAATATTATCTGACGCTGTAGCTACTCCTTCTGGATCTTCTGGTGTCCACGCATCATTTTCCCATACAAACGTAACGCCATTAAAAATGACAGATCCCGAACAATCTGGCGTATAATCTAAGATCTGACTCCCTGGTTCATTAAAACAATCTGCGGTTTGAAAACTAAAACCTACTAACGGATCATAAGGACCACAGGCTGTAAAAAACTGATCATCAAAAGGATTGGTCGCATCAAAACAAACCGAAGGATCTTCTGTCGTCGCACCTGGCAAGAAACGTATTTTTAAGTGGACTAACTCTACAGGAGTTCCTGTGGGTACGTTATCTCCGTACATCCCACCACTCGCATTTTGTTGCCAAATAAAGGACACCTTAGAATCGGTGGTATCATTTGAAATAAAACTTGTATAATTGGCACCTAACGGGACAGGGGTTCCGCCAACATCAACAATCGTTTGCCCTCCTAACAAAGAAGTATCTGGGCGCTCAAATTCAATAGCGCCATTATTAGCTACCTGTATTCCAAACGCAACAGCATTGTAATCTAAAAAAAACTGCCCTGACCCCATACTGAAGGCTGCATCTGAAGAGATCATCACATCTACTTCATAAAAACTATCCATACCATCGGTAGTGATTTCTGGATTTTCAAAAGAAAGGGTAATGTCCTGTGCGCTCATCGTAAAGAACGCTAGCAGTAACGCTATACCAAGTGTAAATTGTTTCATCATTAAATTGTATTTGTAGTTATTGTTTTATAATTTATTATGGGTGTGTCGCTTTCATACTTCAATATGTTGAAAGTATTACTAGAATTATAGATGAATGATCTCTTTAAAAAATCTAGTGTACTCGATGTCCTGCCTACTACCGCTACTTTGTTGGGAACGGTAGCAATCACAGTGTCGTTTGTACCACCTACCGTAAAGGGTTGGACAAAACTCGTTGCGGCTATTAAAAAAATATAACATTGAATAGTCTTTGTTTCATTTTATAATGCGCTGTTATTTCAATGGCACCACACTAACATCTAAATACTTTTATAGAAAAAAACACATACTTGAAGATGAAAAATGACTATAAACAGGCATAAAACAATTTGACAATTTTTCATTTTCATAGCACGTGTTCACTTGCGTGAGCACATGCATACAAAATTAATTCTACACTTATTGGAATGCTGTAACAATCCCGCAAAAACATATAACAATCCCGACATTAAGGCGAAGAGTCAAAAAGTGTTATCTATTTTATGGGTGTACAAATGAAGGTGGAATGCTATTTCTAAAACCTCTTTTAAAGGTGCGAAATTTGTGATGTACGCTTTCGCGAAAGCGTACTTGTGAGACCTGCCTGCACTTCGACACTTCGTCAAGCTTAGTGCAACGCTAGGCGCAGTGAGCACCGGCAGGCAGGTTTACGTCTTAGATAGAGAGAAGCGGTAAAACATCTATTAGAAACCTAAAGGCTCACTTAAATTTTATGAAGAAATCACCCATGAAATCACACATTTTTTAATTGTTTCCTTTTATTACCCTGTAAAGAAGAAAAAGAAGTGTTAAAACGGAAAAATTTAAACAAAACCTGCTATTAAGTAGTAAAGCCCGCTCTGGCAGTCTGTCAAGTCAACTAAACCGCTCGATGTACTCTATAATATCAGTGCTCGGATCATCGATATCTAATTTTTTTCGAATACGATATCTCTTGGACTTCACTGAAGAAATGGTTGTATTCAATACTTTAGTTATATCATTAGTTGTCAACCCTAGTTTTATAAGGTACAATAGCTCTTTTTCTTTGGAATTAAACTCGGGGAACTTTTGGTCTAAAAGAATTTTAAATTCCATAGCTACTTCATCTACATAAGATCGTAGACTTATGGTATCTTTTTGTGTTGTTTTTTCAGATAGTAAAGAAACAGATAAGGAGCGCAGTGCTAATTTTCGTTGCGTTTCATTTTCAAAGGTGATAATCTCTTTGATATCATCTAAGGTTTTATTCAATACTTCTTCTGTAATGGAATTTTCTATGACTACTTTTTTGAGTTCGTTCTCACGATTGGCTAAAGTGAGCTCTGACTTTATTTTTTCCATTTCCTTTAAAGCGATCTCTTTTTTAGCAAGGGCAATTTTTTGTTTTTTGTCTTTTACTAAAAAATAAACGAGAAATAGTCCCAAGAGAAGTACTATAGATAAGAGAATGAAATACAAACGTTTTTTCGACTCTTCTGCTGCTAGCGCCAACGCAGCTATCTCCTTTTCTTTTTCAAATTGATAGTTTAAATCTAAGGCTGTAAAGCGATTGAGTTCTTCAATGTTATGGATAGAGTCTAAATATGTCTTTGAGATTTTATAATCTTCATATGCCTTTTTATAATCTCCTTTGAGTTTATGTATCGTATGTCGACTGTAATACTCATTTTCTAATTGCATTTTATTACCGATAGCTTTCGCATAAAAAATGGCACTATCGGTAAGCGCCATCGCTTTATCATATTCTTTAAGCTGTCTATACGTGTACCCTAGATTCTGAAAATGTGAACTTAACGTTTTATAATCTTTTTGAGTCCGCGCTATTTTAATACTTTCCTCAAACAAAGGAATGGCTTTCTTATATTTTTTTAGCCCAACATATACGAAGGCCATATTTGAATTTGTAATAATGAGAGCGTTCTCAGACGGATCTATATCTTTGGCCTTTTCTAGGTAATATAAAGCAGAATCTGGTTGCTTAAATTGTTGAAAACCTAGACCCAAAACATTAAATGTCATGGCGAGATCATATGAATATTTTTCTCCTAAAGCTTGCCTAATTTTTATCGCTTTATTGGTATAGTACATTGCTTTATTTTCATCATCCTTTCCATAGTATAAATATCCTAAGTTATGATATGAAATTCCCATCCTTACGGAGTCTACAGTCTTTTCTGTAATCTTGACTGCCTTTAAAAAATAGTCCAATGCTTTTGCTTTATCACCTTGATCCCGTGCACATTCTCCAAATCCATTATAGACATCTGCCTTTTGCTTTAGGTAGTATACACTACGATACTCATTTTCTTCTATCTCTTGTAAAACGTCTTTAAGAATTATTTTTGCTCCTTCTACATCAGAATTTCTCATATAATTAGCAAGCGCTATTCGAAGTGGTATTTTAATAGAGTCGGAGGTTGCTTTTTCTATTTTGAGTTGAAGCGATCTTGTAATACTGTCTTGAGATTGTACAGACGATGAGTAGAAACATATAAAGAATACCAAAAAAAATAAAAATGATTTCTTTACCATAGTATGTAGCGGGTTAGATGTAGGATTTAAAAACAATGTAAGCCTCAAAAATAGATAATTGCTACCCATAAGATACACATTTAAAGCAAAACGAGGCCTATTTGAGGCCCTCACAGTATTCACTTCAATGTTGTATTTGAATGGAAAAAGCAATGGCATGCTTATGATATTGCTATTATTTTAACGAAACAATCAAAACAAAAAATAGCATAGCACTCTAATTTAGAGCACTATGCTATTTTTTATTTAAGCCATTTTTGAGTATGTATTGCAAATGAGTAAAAAAGACCCCCTTGCACAGGTTCCTATACCGTCTCAGCCTCAGACAACACTAACCGTTGAAAGCTGGGTTGAGTACAAACTTATTCAAATGTGTATCTATAGCGAATATGCTTTCGCGAATCTCGCACCTCGGTTTACCGCTGCGCTCTCACTGCATTCGTAAACCTGCCTTCTAGCAGGCAGGTCCACGACCATTGGGAGCGCGAAGCGGTAAAGCAAAAAATGGTCTTACCACTGCGTGCGGAAAGACCATTTCTAAACAATTTATTCTTTTTAAAATAGAGTA
>CAYGQJ010000043.1:0-41283 GCA_964351845.1 uncultured Flavobacteriaceae bacterium
AATGTGCATTTGTAATCACAGAGAGTTACATAGAAGAGTTTAAACAGAAAGAAAAAGATACTGATACACCTCCAATACAACTAGATAGTACTCAACTTGCTTATATTATTTATACTTCAGGTTCTACAGGAAAACCAAAAGGCGTAATGATTCAGCATGATGGAGTTGCTAATACTATTCAATCTCAAATACATCATATAGTTTTTAATAGAGACGATAAATATTTACAATTTGCTAATCAAGGTTTTGATGCATCTATTTGGGAAATATTTGGAGCACTCCTGAATGGAGCAGAGTTATATGTAGTGAGTGATAAAATAAAGAAGGATCTCTCTCTTTTTGTGAATTTTTTAAATACGAATAAAATAACAAACGCGACATTACCTCCTGCGTATGTTAGTATTATAGATTTAGATAAAATAGAAACACTTAAAACGCTTATAACAGCAGGAGAAGAAGCGCCTTTCGAAAAGGCATCTAGTTTTTCAAATAAAGGTAAAACGTATATTAATGCTTATGGACCTTCAGAAGTAAGTATATGCGCTTCTGTATTTAAAGAAGAAATAAAGAATAGTATTCCTATAGGAAAACCAATAGACAATACACAGATCTATATTTTATCAGAGACGAATCAATTGCAGCCTAAGGGGGTAATTGGAGAGTTATGTGTTTCTGGTATAGGAGTATCTAGAGGTTATTTAAACCGGCCGAAATTAACCAAAGAAAAGTTTATTACACACCCTTTTAAACAAGGTGAACGTTTATACAAAACTGGAGATCTTGCTAAATGGCTTCCTTGTGGAAACATCGAGTTCCTTGGGCGTAAGGATACACAAGTAAAAGTTCGTGGATATCGAATTGAATTAGGAGAAATTGAGAATATATTGACTTCATTGAATGAAATTGCGCAAGCAGTTGTTATAATGGATGAAACGTATGGAACAAAATCCATGATTGGATATCTAGTAAGTAATTCATTACTAGATATAGATACTATAAGAATAAAGGAATCTCTTCGAGAATATTTGCCAGAGTATATGATTCCAAATTACCTTATACAAATAGATGAAATCCCAGTAACATCCAATGGTAAAGTAAGACGGAAGGCGTTGCCTAAAGTTAATTTAAATGAAATCTCAGATACTGGGTACACTGCGCCAGAAAATGAAATACAAGAAAAATTAGCAATCATATGGCAAAAAGTCTTAGGAATAGAAAGAATTGGGATAACTGAAAACTTCTTTGATGCAGGAGGAAATAGTCTTCATTTAATAAAGTTAAATACAAAAATTCAAGAAATCTTTAATGTTGAATTTCAATTGTCAGATATAATAAAGAATTTAAACATTCAATCACTGTCAGATAAAATAGTAGCACAAGAAGAAACTCAAGTTACTATTCAAAAAACGAGTTCTGAGGAAGGGATTCCACTAACACCATTACAAGAAAAAATTTGGTATACCTGTCAAGTGGCATCAAGAAGAGTATCTTATAATATGGTGATGACATTGGACAATATTCCGTCATTCAATTATGAGTTGTTTAAGGATAACGTTACTAGACTTATCTTAAAGCATCGAATTTTAAGAACATTCTTTAGGTTTGATGAAAATAAATTAACTCAAAATGTAATTCCCTCACTTCAAGTAGAGAAAGTGTTAAATCGAATAGAAACATTTGAAACAGGCAATGAACTTCATGGGAAAATCCACCAAATAGAGAAAAAGGAGAGAGAGTATGAGTTTCATTTGGAACACCCGGGATTATTTAGAATTAACGTAGTTACTTCTGGGGAAATGAATATAATAATATTCAATATACATCATATTATTTCTGACAAAATATCCTTGAAAATATTAAAAAAAGAGCTATTAGATGGGCTTTTTGAAGAAACTGTAAATGATACAAATGATTTTTTAGATTACGCCAATTGGTTACATAATCAATCAAATACCCCAAAAATTACTCAGTTAAAAGAAAAAATCACAAAACAATTTGAGCAAGTTGAAAAAGTTCAGTTACCAATAACAAAAAGTAGATCAACACAAAATGAATTTACAGCGGCAACTACCGAGGTAGATATGACTCTTTTAGAAGGAGAAAAAATATTGACAATCTGTAAAGAATTAAATGTTACTCCTTTCTCATTTTGGACTTTTGCTTGGGGTACAACCTTATTTTTATTAGCAGAAAAACAAACTGTTATAATTTCTTCTCCTGTTAATGCTAGATTTCATCAAGCATTAAAAAATCAACCTGGGTTATTTTTAAACACACTGCAAATCCCTGTAAGCCCATATAAAAACAAATCAATACAGCAATCGATACAAGATAATTTTCATGCAATTGTCGAAAACATAGACCATAATTATCCTATTGAATATTTGTTGTCTCAAGAAAAGAGGAAAGTTTTAGATCAATTCTTTATCATTTATAATGAAATAGAAAATACATCTTCAAAAAATGCTACTCAGGAAAATGATATAGGGAAATTTTCTTTGGCATTAATTATCACTAAAAATGGAGATGAATATTCGGGAGCAATACAATATGATGCAAGCGAATATATTAAAACAGAAGTGGATCTTTTAGCTGCTAGATTCATTAGCATTTGTACCCAAATAGCTGTACAAAAAATTAATAGTATGGATCAATTGACCATATTACTAGAAACGGAAAAACAATTAACTAATATTAAATCAGAATTTATTTTTTAAAATATGAAAATTAAAGTTTGCAAATCAAAAATTCACAGAGCTAGAGTAACTCAAGCGGATTTGAATTACGTAGGAAGTATTACAATTGATCAAGATCTTATGGATGCTTCAGGATTACACGAATACGAAAAAGTACAAATCGTTAATATTAATAATGGAGAACGATTAGAAACGTATGTAATTAAAGGAGAAAGGAAATCCGGGGTTATATGCCTAAATGGAGCCGCTGCTAGAAAAGTTAGCGTTGGTGATTTAGTAATTATTATTGGCTATGGAACGATTGACATTAAAGATGTTGAATCACACAAGCCAAAAGTAGTTTTCCCAGATGAAAACACCAATATGATTATTAGTGTTGATGATAAAATTGAAGCATTTCAAAAGGTTTTATAGTTATCTATGCAAGAGATCAAGCGAATACAAGCGATAAACGCATTAGAAAAAAAGATTTCAGATATAAGTGATCTACCTTCATTCAATAATAGACCGAAAGCGATATCCATTGAATATATAATACAAGACACGAATAATGAATTAGAAAAATTCTATAAATTCTCTAATGGAAATGAAAAATTAGAGTATTTACTTTTAGTAAGTTTTATTGCCCTTTCATATAAACATATGTTTGGAAGTATTCCTTTTATCAAAGGTGGTCTTAATCATATTGATAGTTTAAACCAATTCCCAATAGCTTTCACAAAAATTGATATTGGTGATTCGGTAAAAGAAACTATTCAAAAGATTGAAAAAATTTTTCAACAGGATGTTTTAACACTTCATGATGAAAAATTATTTAAAGAGGAGGACTTTAAAGATAAGCTTCAACAAATAGTAAGCTCAGAAAAAGGAGTGGCATTTCATTATGATAATTATACTAAACAATTAGAAGCGTATAATGAAATATTAACCATTCAAATCTCAAAAGAAAATAAAGATTTACGATGTATAGTAACTTCATTTTCTGATCAAATAGATGAATCTCATTTATATGGTTATATCTATTTTGTTGAAGCTTACTTGAATGATATTGAAAATCAATTAAAAAGCACTAATAAAAAACCTCCAAAATTAACTAAGAAGCATTTCTTAGAAATGCTTCAAATTGGGAAAGGAATAACAACAGATTTACCTCAAAAATCTATCATAGAACAATTTGTTGATCAAGTAGAAAAAACTCCATCAAAAACGGCATTAAAAATTGAAGGAAAAGAATGGTCTTATAAGGAGCTTCATGAAAGGAGCAATATGATAGCCCATATTTTAAATCAAAAATATAATGTAAATTTTGGAGCTAAAGTTGGAGTGTTATTACGTAGAGATGAATATCTTTTACTAACATTATTAGCAATTCAAAAAGCAGGAGCTTCTTATGTCCCTCTTGATATAAATTACCCTGAAGACAGAGTGAAATTTATTCATGAAGATAGTGCTATAGACATTTTGTTAGTTAATTCGGGAGCTAATTACGCTGGAATTAAAGTTACTAATTTAGTAGAAATAGAAACAGTAGAAGATGAAGAACAATATGATTCTCTTTCATTAAATATATATCAACAGTGTGAAGATTTCTATTTAATATACACTTCAGGAAGTACAGGATTACCCAAAGGTTGTCAAATTACCCAAAAGAGTGTAGTCAATCTCTGTACATGGGCAAAAGATCATTACACTATTGATGAACTTTCTAATGTATTAGCATCCACCTCTATTTGTTTTGATTTATCCATTTTTGAACTC
The DNA here is from genome assembly GCA_964351845.1 of uncultured Flavobacteriaceae bacterium. Lineage (GTDB taxonomy): Bacteria > Bacteroidota > Bacteroidia > Flavobacteriales > Flavobacteriaceae > Dokdonia. Next base: position 4,455 of record CAYGQJ010000043.1, read on the forward strand.
TTTTTGCCGTTAACCATCGGAGGAACCGTTGTTCTGGTAGAAAACATTATGGAATTGATGACATTGAACGTATTACCTGAGGTAACATTAATAAATAGCATTCCTTCTCTCGTACAAGAATTAGTTAATAATCACAAGCTACCTGAAAATTTAAAAGTAATTAATCTTGCAGGAGAGCCTATTCAAGAAAGTTTAATTGATAAGTTATACGCAGAGGAAAACAATGTTGGGAAAGTATGGAATTTGTATGGCCCATCTGAAACAACTACATATTCTACAGGAAAACTATTTGATAAAGACTCTTTTGAAGGAAACTGTATTGGGAAACCTTTATACAATACGGATATAGTAGTCTTGAATGAAGAATTTCAACCAGTCCCTTATGGCTGCCCAGGAGAATTATTTATAGGAGGAACTGGAGTTAGTAAAGGATATTGGAATAGACCAGAAATGAATAATGAAAGGTTTATCACAATTCAAGGATTAGACGGACAAGGAATATTTTATAAAACAGGCGACATTGTTTCTTGGAAACATGATCAAACACTAAGGTTTTTAGGAAGATCAGATAATCAAGTTAAAATAAGAGGGTTTAGAATTGAGCTTGATGAAATTGAATATGCATTAATGAAACTTGTTCATATTCAGCAAATAAAGGTATTTGTACTAGGTGCCAATAATGAAGCGAAAATTATTGCTTGCTACCAATCAGACAAAGAAATATCTTATGATATTTTATACAACCATTGCTTAAAAGAAATTCCAAAATATATGATTCCTCAAGAGTTTATCTATTTTGAAAATATCTTTAGAACCCCTAATGGAAAGATTGATACCAAAAGACTCCAAGAATTCTGTAGTAGTAGAAACACTTTAGAAAATAATAATATCCAAAATAAAGAAACTTTAAGTAGATTATTGAATCTCATCAGTAGTATGCTTAATAAAAAGATTTTGCCAAATGCTAATCTTTATAAGGAAGGATTTTCTAGTATTGATTTTATAAAACTTTTGGTAAGAATCGAAAAAGAATTTGAAGTAAGTATAAAAATAGGCAGTCTATTTGAAGAAGCTACCCCAATTGCTATTTCAGAGTCTATTAAATTAAATTACGGCAAACAAAAAAATCATTTACATCACGCCGAAGAAAAAGAATTATATCCTGCAACTTTTTCGCAAGAACGTTTTTGGCTTAACGCTAAATTTAATAAAGAAAAGCCAGGATTATTTAATATTCCTTCTATTATAAAATGGAATAAGAAACTGGATATAAAACGTTTTGAAAAAGCATGGAATGTATTATTAAGAAATAATGAAATCCTCCGAACCAATTTTATCTTTAAAAATGGACAATTATTTCAAAAAATAAATCCTTATGCAGAACATACTATAAAAGTTGAACTTATAAATAAAGTAAATCTACCAGATATCAATGAAACTTCATTTTTTACTTCTGAAAAGGATTTAGAACAGGATACGCTATCCAATATTAAATTAATACAAGAAACAGAATCATCATATTATCTTTTATTCAACTTCCATCATAGTATTATTGATGGTTGGTCCATGGGACTTATATTTGAACAACTTTTAAAATATTACCATGAAGGAGGAGGAGAAATTCTTCAATATCAATTTAAAGACTATAGCGAATACTATCATCAACAGCTTATTCATAATTCAAAAGAAAAAGAATATTGGGAGCAAAAATTAAGCTTAGTAAAAAAACCACTTCAATTATTTGATAGCAAAAAAGAAGAATCTGAACTAGGAGGAACATATACTGCTATTATACCATCACAGAAAGTCAACACAATAAAAAATATTTTCAAAGAAAATCATTCGAGCTTATTTCAAGGAATAGCTGCTATAATGGGAGTTTTATTCAGACAATATGGCAATGAAGAAAATATTATGGTTGGAATGCCTTCTGCAAATCGACCTTTTGAAGTTTTAGAAGAAGTACCAGGGCTATTCTTAGATGTCTTATTTTTTAACCTCTTATTAAATGAAAATATTCCTTTTAGTCAATTGTTACATAATGTAAAAACAGAAATTTCAAACACACTTAATCATCAAGAATACCCTTTAGATGCTATTTTAAAAGAAAAAAAACATGAAAATAAAGGTGATTTTGATGTCTTTTTAGCTTATCAACAGTATGGAACTTCTCGGCAGAAAGAATTAGAGGAGAATGTTGAAGTAATTTCATACCCTATCAAATATGCAAAACACCCATTATCCATATATTTTTATGAAAAAGATAATGATCTAGAGTTTTTTATTGAATATCAAGAAGATAAAATATCGAATGTTGAAGTAACTAGATTATGGATGCATTTTCAAAAAATTATGGATGCAGTCATCAATAATTTCAATATTCTTATTGATGATATTTCAATTTTAGACAGAAAGGAGGAAAGATGTATCATAAAATATGAAAATGGAGTAAAAGAAGATATATTTCCATTCACCTTGTTCGAGCTTTTTGAAAGAAACATAAATAAAAATACTTCTAAAAATGCTGTTCATCATAATGGAACATATTATGGCTACGATTACTGTAATCAATATGCTAAAATAATTCATGAGGCATTGGCGCTAAAAAAGGAAAATAATTCTAAAGAAAAGCCAGTTATTGTTATTGATCTACCTAATGGTGTAGAAAGAGTCGCTTCTATTTTAGGAGTTTTAAGATACGGAGGAATTGTACTTCTTATGCAACCAGATTTTCCATTAGAAAGAAAAAAGATAATTCTTGAAGAGGCCAAGGTATCTCTATCTATCACAAATTCACAATCTGAAATATATACTGAAAATGAAAGTATTTTAATTCCTGAGTACAGTAATAATATCGTTAACCTTCCCCCTTCTGAAGTACAATCAGAACAAGGAACTTGGTTGATTTTCACATCAGGATCAACAGGAAAACCAAAAGGAGTTTTACTATCTCATGACAACGTTGTGAATATGTTATTTTGGTTTGCAGATTATTTTCAATTAACAAATAAATCGGTATTACCTCAAAAGACAAATATTAGTTTTGTTGATAGTATAGCAGAATTTTTAATCCCTTTATGCATTACATCAGGAACCGTATACTTAAGACCTGATGAAGAAATTGTAAAAAGACCAGAAGCACTAAACGATTGGCTTAATATAATTAAAGCAACTCATATTCAATTTGTTCCGGAAATATTTGACCATTTCTATTCTCAAATACAAAGTATCCCAGAATCATTAAAACATTTATTATTATCAGGAAATAAAATCACAAAATACCATACTCTTGACTGTAGAATTTACAATGTTTATGGAGCTTCAGAAACAACAGCATACACGCTCACTAAAAATATTCATTCAAAAGATGAAATTAAAAGTATTGGACGTCCAGTATGCAATACAAGAGTTAAAATTATTAATGATTCGGGAACGAGGGTTCCTGTAGGAATTAAAGGAGAATTATACATAGCTGGAACATTAGTTTTTAATGGGTATATTAATAAAAAAGAACAGCCTTTTGTAAGAGATATATCTCATAAAAAGTGGTATAAGACAAATGATATAGTATCATGGAATGAAGAAGGGGATGTTATATACCATGGAAGAAAAGGGAATGTTGTAAAGGTTAAGGGGGTTAGAATAGATTTATCTGAAATTGAAATAACAACGGCAAAAATACCTGGAGTAGAAACTTCAATTGCAAAAGTTCTAGTAGAAGACGGGAAAGATACTTTAATAGTATTCTTGCACACAAAAAAAGAGGTTACACTAAAAGAAATTCAAGAAGTAGTAAAAAAAGAAATTCCATCGTATGCTCAACCTACTGCATATCGCTTAATAAAAGAAATTCCTTTTAATTTAAGTGGTAAAATAAACAAAAAAGAATTGAACATTTCTTATGGGGAAATTCCAAAATCTGGGTATGTTTTTGTAGCACATCAAACAGAAACAGAAAGAGTACTCACAGAAATGATTAAAGACTTAACTCAATTAGAAGTAGTCTCAATTGAAGATAATTATTTTGATTTAGGAATTGATTCTATAAGTTTAGTAACACTTGAAAAACTAGTAAGTGAATCTTTTTTTAAGATATCAATTACAGACTTTTTTACTTATACAAGTATTCGAAGTTTAGCACAATTTATTGATAAGAAAGAAACTTCAAAAATTATAGATTTTACCTTATGGGAAAATGAATTTAGTTCGCAAATAAAAAGAACTTTAACAAATGACAATTACGATGAATTAGTCGTGAAAATTAGGGAGGAACATGCAACTATATTACAATATTTAAGTCAACGATACCAAACAGAGCATGAGAAATTAATTAATGCTTTTGCATGCTATGGACTAGCAACAATATTAGAAAAAGATGAAATTAATTATACATTCATCGAGAATGATATTGTTTCTGGTTTGAAATTAGACATCAATCAAATCCAAACAAAGGATGATTTTATTCGCACGTTTCTTGACAGCTTTAAAATAGATAATACAAATCCACAATTTTCAATAGAGGATATCAAGAATGAAAATATTCAACGAAGTGACTTAGGCTTAATAATCACAAACGCCCAAAATAATCATTTCGAAACACTTCAAAATCCATTCGATATTCTTATTAAAGTAAACAAATCTCAAATTATTATTTCATGGAGAGAAGCATACATTCCAGAAGAAGTTTGTTTTAATCTCACTGAGATGATTATGAGTATAATAGAGTCTTTTGTTGGGGTAGAAAACCCAAAATAATAACGAAATAAATAAAATTATTTAAAGGCACCTCATCTGAGGAGCAACCACATTAATTGGCCAAATAATACAGAATGAAATATAAAGAAAAGGCTCTCTTACTTGATAATAATATTGGAGTGTCTCAACCTAAAATTATAGGGAAAGGACATTCTTTTTGTCATCATGGTGAAATTTTACAAGGAGTATTTTATTGCGAAAAGCTTCAAGAATATGTGTATGGATTAACAACATTAAAATGCAATTTGTTTTCCTCTAGAGTTATGTTTATTCCTAATAGTAATGGCAAAATAAATGTAATGCCAACAATAAATAAGAAGGCCAAAAAAGCGGCTGAATTAATGATTGGCTATTTAAATAAAAATACAGGCGGGGATATTTTCGTGCAAAGTAATATTTTTCCAAAATTAGGTTTTGGATCTTCAACAGCAGATGTTTTGAGTACAATGCTTGCTATAAGCGACATGTTTGAAGCTGAAGTAAGTGAGGATGTTCTTGCCAACCTTGCTGTGAAATCTGAAACAGCCAGTGATAGTATCATGTATTCAAATGATGTCTTATTCGCTCAAAAAAAAGGTATTGTAATAGAACAATTCAAGAGGAAATTGCCAAAAATGATAGTTCTTGGGTTTGATGAAGCTCCTGAAAATGATGGCTTTGACACCTTAAGTATGAAACCTTTGCAATACAGTTTGCATGAAAAGGAAGAATTCAAAAAACTTCGATTATTACTATCAGAATCAGCAGAAAAGCAAGATGTAAACTTATTAGGGGAAGTAGCTACTAGATCAGCTTTGATAAATCAAAAGTATTACCCAAAAAAAAATCTAAAAAAAATCCTTCGCATAAAAGAAGAAAAAGGAGCTGTAGGAGTACAAATCTCTCACTCTGGAGATCTCGTAGGATTAATATGGAATCCGGCCACTCCCTTTTTACATGAAAGAATAGAAGAGAGTAAACAAAAATTAAAAAATATGAACATTAAATCCTTTTGGATATTTGAAACCTAGATAATTATGTTTTACAACCATTCAATTGACTTAACCCTGTCACCAAACATTATCAAGTTAGAATCAAACTTGTACGCTGTTAAATTCAATCTTATGAAATTAATTCCTGCTAAATATATTATTGAGCGGGCGCTTCAAACAGGAGAATTGACTAAAGATATGACAGTTATCGAAACGAGTTCTGGAACTTTTGCGCTTGGACTAGCTTTAGTCTGTTCAAAATATAATCTTAATCTTATTATTATTGGTGATCCGGCTATAGACGAAAAATTAAAAAGAAAATTAGAGTTGCTAGGTGCTAAAGTTGAAATTGTGATGCCTTCACCAGGTATTGGAATTCAAACAAAAAGACTAGAACGACTTCATCAAATAAGAAGAGAACTCAATAATACTTTCTGGACGAAACAATATGATAATCCAGATAACTCAGTTTCTTATAATATTGTTGGGGATCAACTTGAACAATGTTTTGGTACAGTAGATGCTCTTCTTGGGCCTGTAGGATCAGGCGGATCTATGTGTGGAATAGGTGCATACTTAAGAAAGAAAAATGAGGACTTGAAGATGATAGGTATAGATACTCATGGAAGTGTACTATTTGGGCAAGAAGATTTCCCTAGACCATTGAGAGGATTAGGAAACAGTGGATTCCCTAAAAATTTGAAACAAGAACTATTCGATGAGGTGCATTGGCTTAATGCTTCTGACGCATTTTTCTCTAGCAATGAGTTGTTTAAGAAATCTGGAATTTTCATGGGAGGAACTAGTGGAGCAACTTACTTAGTTGGAAAATGGTGGGCAAAAAATAATCCTGATAAAATAGTAGCAGTACTATTTCCTGATGAAGGATATAGGTATGAAGAAACAATTTTTAATGAAAATTGGTTAAAAGAAAATGAACTATTCATAGAACAAGTACCACAAACGCCAACACTAGTAACCCATCCTTTAGAATGTAAAAAAGATGATTGGTCATATATGAATTGGAATAAAAGAAACATAGAAACTGTCCAAGAAAGCTTAAATCAAGCTAAATAATACCTCTATGAAAAAAGCAATCATTTTTGTTGAAAGTAATACTTCAGGTACAGGTTATATTTTGGCATCTATAGCCTTTGAAAAAGGGTACCAGCCATTAGTGATTACCAATAATCTTTCTCGATATAATTTTGGAAACTTTATTGAAGCCCATATTGTTGATACAAATGACTATAAAGAAGTAAGAGACAAAGTAGCGTCACTTATTACTAGTTATGATATTGAAGGAATCACATCAACATCTGACTATTATATGGAAATGGTCGCAAAACTGGCCTTAGAATTCAATTACCCGTCAACTTCCCTAACAACCATAATATTGTGTCGTAATAAGCATGATTTTAGGGAACACATGAAAAACAACAACTTATCAACTCCTGACTTTAAAACTATTCAAAATAAAAATGAGCTTGATACTTTTCTAAACCAAGAAGAAATCAATTTCCCTCTCATTGTAAAACCCGTTCAAGGATCGGGTAGTATTGGAGTAAAACTAATCTCAGATAAAGAAAAATTAAAATCACATTCATTACAGTTATTACAAAAAACAATGAATGAAAGAGGACAAAGGACTAATAGTTCTATCCTTATTGAAGAATTTATTATAGGAGAAGAGTTTTCATTAGAACTTTTTAATGGGATTATTGTCGGGATTACTAAAAAATACAAAAGTGAATTACCAAACTTTGTTGAATTAGGGCATGACTTTCCATATCAGGCTGATAATAAGTTTATGAAAAAAGTAATGGAAACCATTGAAGGTCTTAAAAAGATTTTTGATCTTTCATGGGGAGCATTCCATATTGAATTTATAAAAACTTCTGAAGCGTTATTCATTGTTGAGATAAACCCTAGGCTTGCTGGAGGATGTATTCCCATTTTGATAAAAGAAGCATTGGAAGTTGATTTGTTAGATATGTCTCTTAAAAATATTATAGGTGGGCTAAATGAAGAAGTAAGTTTTACTCCTAAAAAATATGCAAGTATAAGATTTATAATTCCTGAGTACTCTGGAGAAATTAAAGAAGACTTTGAAAGTTTATCGATTCAAGATTATACTTCAAAAATTCAAATAAAATCATACGCAAAAGATCTAAATAACTATACAAGGAATTTTGATTTTAGAGATCGAATAGGGCACGTAATAACATCAAATATTGATAAACAAAAAGCCATTGACGAAGTCAATGAATTATATGAAAAGGCACAAAAGAGCTTAACTTATATTGATAGAAATAACACAGGAAGAATTTCGAAAGGAATACACGAAGGAATCAAAAAAGTAATTTTTGGAGAGAAAGTTGAAAATGAAGATCTTGAAGAATTGAGACTTATTTCAATGATTAATAAGGCACATGTATTAATGCTAGAAGAAGAAGGCATTTTAAATGAAACGTTTGCTAAAAAGTTAATTACTGAAATCAAAGAGCTTGAAGATGTAGAATTTACGCCACTATTACATCAAAAGACACCTCGAGGATTATATATGTTATACGAGCAGTACCTGATAGATAAATTAGGAATGGATGTAGCTGGAAGTATGCATATAGGAAGATCAAGAAATGATATTAACGCTACACTTGCAAGAATTCAAGTAAAGAGTTATGCAATTGAGATTATAGAAACATTGGTAAGTTTTACTAATGATCTTCTATCCTTGTCTAATAAGTATAAGAAAACAATAATGTCTTCTTATACGCATTATCAACCAGCTGTTCCTATATCGTATGGGTTTTACCTTCAGGGAGTAATAACGTCATTAATTGAATCAATACAAGGCTTTTTAAGAGTCATAGACACTGCCGATGTATCTCCATTAGGAAGCTGTTCTGTAGGTGGTACTTCAATACCAATTAATCAAAAAAAAACAGCTTTTTATTTAGGATTCAAACAAACAATAAATAACGCTCTTTACGGAGTTGCCTCTAGAGACTTTATGTTAAACTTATTAAGTCAAATTTCCATTGCGAATGTTTTAATAAGTAGAGTTGCCTCTGATTTTATGTTATGGAATACACAAGAGTTTAATTTCTTTAAACTTTCAGATAGTGTCGTAGGGTCAAGCTCTATTATGCCGAATAAACGGAATCCTTTTATCTTAGAAAATATACAAGGGAAATCGGGTGTTGTATCTACATCTTTTATGGGAGCAATTAATGCAATGCAAAAAACACCATTTACAAATTCTATTAGTGTTGGGACAGAATCCAAAATGTTGTTAAAAAAAACACAACAAGAATTTCTAGATTCAATACATCTGTTGCAAATTTTTATCAATAATGCCTTTCCTAATGAAGAAATCATGAAAGAAAAAGCAGTTGCATCTCATACAATGGCAACTGAATATGCAAATAAACTAGTCTCGCATCACAATACCCCTTTCAGGCAAGCCCACTTTATTGTTGGAAAGGCTGTTGCTGAGGCAATTGAAAAGAACATATCATTAGAAAAAACTTCAGAATTGTCTCCTTATGGTTTGAGTTCTTCAATTCAAGAAGTAGTAAACTCAACGAAATTCGGAGGAGGAGCATCCGAAGTAAAAGTAATAGAGAATGGACATTACTTAGCCAACGCACTTAAAGACTGTCAAACAAAATTAAACTCTCACATCTCCCAAATAGATACTGCAATTGGATATATGGAAGAAAAAGTCAGTGAAATAACCCCAAAAAAATACGTGCAATGAAAAGGTTAGTTTGTTTATTTCCTGGGCAAGGAACTATAGATAAGGAAGTTGTGAATAAAGAATGGTATTCTTCTAAAATAGCACAGCTGATATTTGAAGAAGCTGAAAAAACACTTTCTTGGAGTATAGATAATTATTTAAAAGAATTAAGCTATCAAGAACTTGCGCAAACAGAAATTGCTCAACCGCTGATTTATACATTAAATATGGCCATGTACTACACCTTGTTTAATAGTAATAAAGCAAAACCTTCAGCTTTTTTAGGGCATAGTTTAGGGGAGTATTGCGCCTTGGTTGCCTCTGAAGTTATTACATTCAATCAAGGACTTGAAATTGTTGCTAAAAGAGGAGCACTAATGGCAGAATATACTTCTATAGAAGGAACTGCTATGGCAAGTATTATTGGAGCTGATATCAATGAAATAAAGCATTTAATAAAGCAAAATAATGGCGATAGTGGTATTGTAGATATTGCTGCTTACAATTCTATTGAACAAATAGTTCTTAGTGGACATAAAGAAAAAATCGTTTCTATAATAAACCAATTAACAGATGAAAAGGTGAAATCTACTTTATTAAATGTGGGTGGTCCTTTTCATTCTAGATTATATAATGACATAGAAGAAAAATTTATATACTATTTAAATAAAATAACATTTGCTTCACCAAAAAGCACAATTTTTTCATCAATAACTGGAGATGTCATTTCTAAACCTGAAGAAATTAAAAAAGCATTGTCTAGACAAATTACCTCTCCAGTTTTGTGGACAAAGGCGATTCGTTCTTTAAATACAAAATATGAATGGTTAGGAATTGAAGTAGGAAGTAAAACAATCTTAAAAAGATTATTAAAAGAGCACAATATTATAGAACCTTCTAAATGCGATACAATTCAGGAAGTTATTGAGGAAATTAATAACTCTAGAAAAGAAGTATTTGATTTTTCCGCAGCAGCAATTCGAACAGCCGTTACATTTCCAAATAAAAATCAAAAACAAGTTGAGCTTGTCATTTCAACCTTTGGAGAACTACAAAAGCAAAGAAATTCATATATAGAAACTAATGATATTGATTTGGAGAATATAGAAAATCTCCTAAAAAACCTACTACAAGCTAAAGGCTATGAAAATGCAGAAATTGATAAAGAATTGATACTTATAAAGCAGGAGACAGGGATGCTATTACGTGGGAATGCCTGAAATTTAAGTAGCTATTTAAAGAATCACATATGAAAAATAACTTATTCGACATACCTACTCCAAAAATAAAAGCCGAAAAGCAATGGAATATTACAAAGAGTAATAAGAAAGATGTGGCAATCATTGGAATAGGATTAAAATTTTCTGGATGTAATAACCCAATGGAATATTGGGATATAATTCAAAAAGGAAAAGATCAAATCAACTTGTTTCCTTCCCAAAGACAAGATGATATGAACCAATTATTGTCCTATGGTGATGATTCTATACCTAGAGCAGAAAACTTTAAACAGGCATCATATTTAGATCAGATTAGTTGTTTTGATCATGGTAAATATAAACTAACAAAATCAGAAGCAACTCTAATGAGTCCTAAACAGAGACTGTTTCTTGAAGTAGCTCATCAAGCAATTGAAGATGCAGGTATTCCAATTTCTCAAATGAGGGAAACCAATACAGGTGTATTTGTAGGACACTCTTCTTATGGCTATAAATATGCAGATTTTCTTAAGGGGCTAAAAAAGGAGTATTTTCAGATGTCAGTTCCAGGCAATATTGAAGCAATTATCCCAAGTAGGATATCCTATTTATTGGATTTAAAAGGCCCTTCTCTCTTAATTGATACTGCTTGTTCTTCATCTATGGTGGCTGTTTATCAGGCTTATAATTCTATAATAGATGGAACTTGCAATATGGCTTTAGCGGGAGGTGTTCGTCTTATGTATTATCCGCAAGATGAATCAGGAGATAAAAAAATGGGAATTGAATCTCTGGATGGAAAAACAAGAACCTTTGATAACTCATCATCAGGAACGGGCATAGGGGAAGGTGTCGCATGTATTCTTATGAAACCTTTGGATAAAGCATTAAATGATAAAGATCCTATCTATGCTGTTTTAAAAGGTGGGGCTATGAATCAAGATGGACGATCTATCGGAATAACTGCTCCAAGCGGAAAATCACAAAGACAGGTCTTAGAAAGTGCTTGGAAAAACACAGGTGTTTCTCCAGAACAAATAAGTTATATAGAGGCTCATGGAACAGGAACAAAAATTGGTGATCCCATTGAGGTTAATAGTATAAATGATGCTTTCAAAAAACATACTAACAAAAAACAATTTTGTGCAATATCAAGTGTCAAAACAAATTTAGGTCACTTAGATTCTGTAGCTGGAATAGCAGGACTTATTAAAACATGTTTGGCACTAAAACATAGAAAAATACCAAAACAAATTCATTTTGATTATCCTAATAAAGAAATCAACTTTGTAGACTCACCATTATACGTAAATACAATTGAAAGAAATTGGATTTCAGATGAGAAAAGATATTGTGGGGTTAGTTCTTTCGGATTAAGTGGTACAAACTGCCATTTAATATTAGAAGAAAACCCAGTTTTAGACAATAAAATTGAAGAAAAAGAATACTATATCTTGCCAATATCTTCTTATAATAAAGATGGATTAAAAAAAGCAATCAAACTTCTTCAGAGTACGCTTCTTAAAAACCCAACGATTGATTTATATAGCCTAGGATTTAATCTAGCGAATAGAATTCAAAGATCTGAACGATTAGTATTAGTTGTTCATAATAAAAAGGAACTCTTAAAAGTAATACAAGAGTATCTAATAACAGATCTGGATAATAAAGAGAACGAAATATATTCAAATGAAAAATTAGAAGTTGCTATTAGTACTCAAGAAAAAAGACAAATAACGGATTACCTAGAAGAAAAGGAAAATACTTTTCAGGATTATTATAAAATAGAAAAAACAGTTCCAATTCATGTTCCAGTATTTCCTGATAAGCCAACACTTTGTTGGCCTAGTGATAATGAATTAGATAGAATAATGGAGCAAAATAAAACAACTAAGATTAATCACAAGATGACCGAAAAAAAAGCACTTAGCAACGGTGTGTTGACTGAAACCCCATCATCTAATATCGATGTATTATATCAAGATATTTCGAATTATATAAAATCTATATTTGATTCAGAAAAAATTGACTTTCAACAGTCCTTTTTTGACCTTGGATTCGATTCTATATCGATTATTCAGCTTCAACAGCATATCAAAAATGAATATCATTTAGAACTTGGTCTTGAGCAATTGTACCAAGAATTGAATACAGTAGATGACCTTGCAAAATTTGTAGCTCAAAATGCTAAACATACAACAGAGATATATCAAGAAATAAAAGAGCAATCTTCGATAGAGGAGAAGAATCATTTAGCGACAGCTAACAAACAAACCACTCTTACTAATAACCATGAAGGCGATCATCCATTTAAAGAATTGTTTGATAAACAACTAGGAGTATTGAATGAACAGCTTCAAGTAATAAACAATTATTTAAACAATGGAGAACGAGAAGTTACCACTGATGTTGGAGTAAAGAAACAAGAAAAACAAAAATCTAAGTCAAACCACTATAGATCATTTAAGGATATTGTTAAAGTAAAAAACACCTTTCCTCCAAAACAAGAGTCCTACTTAAAGTCTTTTGTCAAAAAATATGAGGAGAAAACCATTTCTTCCAAAAATTTTACAGCTAAAAATCGTCACAGATGGGCAAATAATAGGAATGTTTCTCTTTATAATCATGATTGGAAAGAATTAACGTATCCAATAATTGCTAAAAGTGCCAAAGGGTCTTATATGTGGGATTTGGATGGTAATAAATATGTTGATTTCTCTATGGGATTCGGAGTATACCTTTTGGGGTATAATCATTCTTTTGGGGAAGAAGTTCTTTTAACGGATGGAAAAACCCATAATTTCCTTGGACCAATATCAACAGATGCAGCAGAAGTAGCAGCACTAATAAATGAAATTACTGGGGTTGAACGCGTAGCTTTTTATAACTCAGGAACTGAGGCAGTGATGGTGGCGCTTAGATTAGCAAGAGGTGCAACAAGAAAAAAGAAAGTGATTGTCTTTGCTGGATCTTATCATGGTACTTTTGATGGAATTAATGTAGACCAAGCAGCTGATTATACAACCATTCCTTTGACACCAGGAACGCTTCCTGGAATGGTAGAAGATGTCCTTGTATTAAATTATGGCACAAGAGAAGCCATAGACATTATTAAAGAACAAAAAGATGAAATAGCAGCTGTTTTAGTAGAGCCAGTACAAAGTAGAAGAGTTGATTTTCAACCTAAAGCGTATTTACAAGAATTAAGAGAGATTACTCAAGAGCAGGGGATTGCATTAATCTTTGATGAAGTGATTACTGGTTTTAGAATAGCTCCAGGAGGCGCTCAAGAACATTTTGAAATAACAGCAGACATAGTAACCTACGGTAAAATTATTGGAGGAGGAATGCCAATTGGTGTAGTTGCTGGTAAATCAGATTATTTAGATCTTATTGATGGGGGAGCATGGAATTATGGAGATGATTCATTTCCTAGTGTTCAACGAGAAATTGTAGCTGGCACTTTTTGTCACCACCCACTCACAATGAAAGTAATGGCTAAAATGTTGACCTATCTTAAAGAAAAAGGAAATTCAGTTCAACGTACTCTCAACAGAAAAATAGATAAATTAGTAAATGAATTGAATGCTTTCTTTACAGCATATAATTTACCTCTTAAAGCCAATAACTTTGGTTCAATTTTTAATATAAAACCTAAAAGTAATCTAGAATTACTAGAATTATTAAAATATCACCTATTGTATAATAATGTATTTGTTTGGGAAGGAGCAACTTGTTTCATTTCTGAAGCACATACCGATGACGATATACAATTCTTTATTGATGCAGTCAAAAAATCAATTTATCAGATAATGGAAGGAGGGTTTCTTAATGAAACCATAACTAACAAATTAGAAAAGGATAGAGAAAAAAACTTTGGTGAAGGATTTAACTTACCATTGACAATCGAGCAGAAAAGAATGTATGCTAAGATTGAAATGAATCCAAAAGAAACAATTGCATTCAATGAAACGGTTATTGTTGAAGTAGATAAAAAGCTTAACAAAGAAATGCTTCAAGCAACATTAGATCTAGTTGTTTCGAGGCATGAAGCCTTAAGAGTTGTCTCTATAGATGAACAAGGACAAAAAATAGAGTCTCAAGCGAATCTTCCAATAAAGTATACTGATTCTTCTAAAAAGGGAATGTCAAAAAAGTCTATTGCTAGTTGGATTTCTAAAAATGTAATGATCCCTTTTGACTTTAAAAAAGGGCCGTTTTTAAATTGTTATATATTAAAAAATCATGAAGGCACATTCATTGTACAATTAGTCTCGCATCATATACTAATTGACGGATGGTCCTTAAATGTATTATTGAAAGAGTTGAATGAGATCTATACAAATTATAGTCTTAATATTAATACCTCACTACCTCAAGCATCTCAATACAGTGACTATGTAAGTTGGGTTGATCAACAGATTAATGGAGAAGTGAAAAATGAAAATCTCAAATTTTGGAAAGAAGATTTTTCTATTGATATACCAAAATTTGAAGTACCTATGATCAATACAAAAGGAACAGAAAACGACAATTCTGGATTAATTCATTTTAACCTTGAAGTGGATCTAGTGAAAAAAATGAGAGAATGGAATTCAACACAAAAAGTCTCTCTTTTTAGTACATTATTGAGTGCATATAAATTGATGTTATGTGCTTTAAGTGGAAACGAAACCTCAAGAGTAGGAATCCCATACGCAGGACAATTAAATAGTAGGCTATACGATGTAGTTGGTCAATGTGTTCAAATAATACCTTTCGTTAGCTCATTAAATATTGAGTCAACTCCATCTGAGTATGTCAATGCTATAATGCATAAGAACTTAAATATTCTTAAGTATCCAGTGATTCCTATAAATACATTAATGGAAGACAAAACCACTCGAAAGAATTGTCTATACGAAGATTTAGTTGTTTTCAATTTAGACAAATCTCTTTCTACTAATGAAAACCAAGATAAAGATGATGACGATACTATGGTAATTGAGAATCAAAATAAATATGACTTATTCTTTGATGCCTTAGAAAAGAAAGAAAGTATAACATTTAGAGTAGAATATAATACCAATAAATATCAAGAAATTAATATCCAAGAGTGGATTTCATTATACAAAAACATCATTAAATGTTTCATTGAAAACGAAACATTACCTATAAGAGAGCTATTGAATGAAAGCATAGTTTTGTAAAAACACTCTCATTTAACAGTGACTTGTGTATAATCTCGATATACAAGTAATAATCATAAAATCTTTATAAAACAGCATTAACTCATGATTGAAAAAGTAAACTTTTCCAATGTGAAAGAGGAAGAAAACATCCTTTTCTTAAATACATTCAGGGAATTATTAAAATCAGAAGATATCCCTTCTACGATACATATTCACGATAGTAAATTGTTAAGTAAAGTAGATGTCAATTATTGGAAGATAAAAGCTCAACCTTCAGATAAGCTTTATTTCAGTCTAATAACTAATAACAGTAATATTATAGGGACAACAGAATTTATTGCTTCAGGAAATTACACTAATGATTCAGTAAGCAATTTATCAGAGGTTGCTTCAGAAGTAAATATTAGAACAAAATTAGGACTTAAAGCTCCTAAAGGAGTTTTAGGAAAAATATTCTTAGGGAAACAAATCACAAATATATCTTATTTAGGAACTTTTATAGAAGATTCTTTAGTGTTGCAAATTGAAGAAGAAATTCTTGAGAATTATGAAATCGCTTTATCGTATTTATTTTCGAAAGATTTATTCAAAATAACTCAAAAAAGTGGTGTCATAACAATCTTTATTCAAGATGAAAACAATACTTGGGATGAAAAAACATTGCACAGTTCTATAGATAATATTGTAGGAGAAGGCGATGAAATAGTACATTATGTAATTGGGAACAAAAATGTTTCAGAATTGCAAAAGGAAAGTTTAGAAACCAATTATAATAATAACATTGATACTATAATATCTTCAGAACTGTCAGAAGTAGAAACACAAATACTTAAAATTTTTAAAGAATTACTAGACAATGATGCGATAAAAATTCAAGATAACTTCTTTGGTATAGGAGGAAATAGTTTGTTAGCTGTACAACTAATATCAAGAATATATAAAGATGTTGGCGTAAAATTAACCCTGAAAGAACTATTTAAAAAACCGATTATAAGGGATATAGCAAAACTAGTATCATTAAAAGATAGAGTTGATTTCTTAAGTATAGAAATACTACAAGATCAGGATTATTATGAACTATCATCTGCACAAATTCGTTTATGGATACTGAGTCAAAATGAAGAGACTTCTGTAGCGTACAATGAATTTAATGCAATGAAAATTGCGGGAGATATTGAAATTGAACTTTTAAATAAAGCAGTTCAAAAGCTTATCAATAGGCATGAAATTCTTAGAACATCATTCATTACAGTCAAAGGAGATCCAAAACAATTAATCCATCCAGTTAACAAATTACAAATCCAAGTAGGTTTAAATGATTTTACTCAAAAAGAAGAAAGTGAAATTAAGAAAGCGTTATTAACTGAATCTCGATTTAGATTTGATTTAGCAGAAGATGTTTTAATAAGAGTTAATCTATTAAAAATAGATCGATTTGAGCATATTATAATGATTAATATGCATCATATTATCTCCGATGGATGGTCACAAGTTGTGTTATTCAATGAATTAATGATGACCTATTATGAGCTTGCAAATGATTTAGATATAGCTCTTCCAGAATTGCCTATACAATACAAAGAATATGCGCATTGGCATAATGATATATTACAAACAGATAAGGTAAATCAGTTTAAAAATTATTGGAATGAAAAATTTGCAGAACGATCTCCTAAAGTTGATTTAACGGCATTAAAAAAAAGGAAGTCACAACAAAGTTTTAAAGGGAAAGTAAATCGATACGAACTAGGGGGTAAGTATTATAATGTGTTTAAGAAGGCTGCATATGAAACACAAACAACGATGTACTCTGTTGTTTTAACGTACTTTAAAACATTGCTTTATAAGTATTCTGGACAAAGAGATATTACTGTGGGGACATCTGTTGCGGGAAGGAGTCATCCTGATTTGGAAGGGCAAATTGGATTTTATGTAAACACGATTCCAATTAGAAATACGATTAATCCTGAATACAATTTCGCACAACAATTACATGAACTATCCAATAATTTACTAAATGATTTTGACCATGACATTTACCCTTTCGAAATCTTAGCTGCTGATTTAGGGTTAATAAATGAAGAAGTGGGAATGAATCCTCTTTTTGATGTATTTGTAGAATATTTCAATTATAACGATAGATTCATTGTAGAAGAAAAAATTATTGGAGAAGAAAAACTTAGAATTGCTCCTTTATCTCAGGACAATGAAACTACTATTTTCGGAATAAATGTGATGTTTATAGAAAGTAATGAAAAAATTTCTATAGAAGTTCGATACGATACAGAACAATTCGAAGATCAAAAAATCAATTCGCTTATTGAACACTTTACGTTATTAATTGATAAAATAAGTGAAAAACCAGAGCAGAAGATAAAAACATTTGAAATCCTCACTTCTTCTGAAATAGAAACATTAGAAAAATTTGCTAAAACAGAAAGAGAGTTACCTGTTGACGGCACTGTATTAGAATTAATTGAAAAACACGTAAGAAAAACTCCTGATGATATTGCGGTTACGTATGAAGATACACAAATGACTTATAAAGAGTTATGGGAATTCTCAAACAAAATAGCAAACTTCTTACAAGAAAACCATGATGTAAAACAATATAAAGTAGGAGTATTTATGCATAGAAGCTGTTATACACTAGCAGCATTAATTGGAGCATGGAAAGCAGGAGCTGTATACATTCCTTTAGATCCTGAGTTTCCAACAGAACGACTAAAGTATATTTTAGATAATAGTGAAGCAAGTTTATTATTTACAGATAAAGAGAATATAAAAGAAGCTAATAAATTACAGTGGTCTTGTGATACTTTACGAAGTATTGCCGTAATAGATAGCTATGAAGTGCATGGGTTAGCAGAGGCTGAAAACAAAACCATGAATGTAGAACTGTGGGAATACTTTGGAAACAAAGCAGATGATGATATTACAGGTGGAGGATGGTTCAATAGTTATAACGGAGAAGCATTCACAAGACAAGAAATGGATGAATACAGGGATAACGCTGTTAATAAGCTCTTACCTTATCTAAATAAAGATAAAAAAGTCTTAGAAATTGGTTGCGCTTCTGGAATTACTATGTTCCCCTTAGTAAATAAGGTGAAATCATATGTGGGTATAGATCTAAGCCAAGTAATTCTTGACAAAAACCAGGTCATATGTGAGAAAGAAGGAATTACGAATTTAAAAATGTATAGGCTTTTTGCTCATGAGATAGACCAATTAAAAGAAAAAGAATTTGATGTCATCATCATTAATAGTGTAGTTCAAAACTTCAATGGGCACAACTACCTAAGAGAAGTTTTAGATAAATCATTGGATAAACTTACTAATAATGGGGTTCTATTCTTGGGAGACCTGATTGATCAAAATAAAAAACAAGACTTTATAGAAGATTTAAAAGAGTATAAAAGAGCTCATCCTCATGCTAATACAAAACTTGAATGGGATGAAGAACTATTTGTCTCAAAATCATTCTTAGACAACTATATCTATACTCAAGATATCAAGATCAAAATAGACTATTCTGATAAAGAAGGGACAATAGAAAATGAGTTGAAAAAGAATAGATTTGATGCTATTCTTGAAATTGATAAAGAACAATCCAATTCAGAAAATGATTTGGAAACAATCAAATATCAATTTGACCTATCACATATTGAATCGCAAGATGGCGCACATCATCCTAACTTAGCAACTCCAGAGGATATTTCATATATCATTTACACCTCAGGATCTACAGGAAAACCAAAAGGTGCCATTGTACAACATATTGGAATGTTAAATCATTTAGACGCCAAACAAAATGATTTCAAATTAAATAAGAAAAGTAAAATTATTCAGAATGCATCTCAATGTTTTGATATCTCAATTTGGCAATATGTTAATCCACTGTTAGTAGGTGGGCGAACTTATGTGTATAGTAATGAAGTAGTATTAAATCCAGACTTATTATTAACCAAACTAAAAGAAGATCAAATAACCATTTTTGAGGTAGTTCCTTCTTATATGCAGGTATTATTAGACTGTGAAGAAAGAAGAACTGATCGACCAATGGATAGTATTATCTATTACTTGGTTAATGGGGAAACATTGAAGCCAAGTCTTGCTCGAAAATGGTTTGACTATTATCCTGAAATTCCTCTTATAAACTGTTATGGCCCTACTGAAGCATCAGACGATGTAACGCACTACTTTATTTGCGAAAAACCAGATCCAGATTTAAGAGTCCCTATTGGAAACACACCTATACAAAACTTTAGGTTTCACTTCTTAGACAACGATCTTAATCGAGTACCAATTGGAGCAAAAGGAGAAATTTGTATTTCGGGATTTGGTGTTGGAAAGGGATATGTTAATGATCCAGAAAAAACAAAAAAAGCGTTCATGCAAGACCCGTTTTTCCCAGATAGAAAAATGTATAAAACGGGTGACATAGGTAGAGTACTTGAAGATGGAACAATTGATTTCTTTGGAAGAAAAGATACACAAGTAAAAATTAGAGGGTATCGGATCGAATTAGAAGAAATCGAAATAGTAATTACTAAAAATAAAGGCGTAATCAATGCAGCAGTATTAGTAGGAAAAGATAGTAATGAACTTAACTATCTATGTGCCTTTGTAATGCGATCAGATGAAGAACTAAGCGCAGACGATATAAAAGAGCAAATTAAATTAGAATTGCCTGAATATATGATTCCTGGAGTCATTAGGTTCTTAGAAGAATTCCCATTAAATCATAATGGAAAAACAGACAGAAATGTTTTAAAACAAATGATGACGGAACAGGTCAACACAAAAACCGAAGATTTTGTGGCACCTGTTGGAGAATTAGAAGAAACGATCGCCAAAGTATGGGAAAAAGTAATTGGGGTAAAGTCTGTTGGGAGAAATGATAACTTCCTTGAATTAGGAGGACACTCTGTTTCTGCAATTCAAGCTGTAAGTAAACTTAAAAACGAGTATGATATTAACTTACCGTTAAAAGAATTATTCGAACATCCGACAGTAAAGAAATTAGCTGAAATCATAGAAAATTATAAAAATGAAAGCAGTGGTTCGCTAATTAGATCTATCATTAAGAAATCAACAAAAGAAAAATATAAAATATCTCCAGTTCAATATGCAGAATGGTATCTTCAAAAATTAAATGCTAACAGTACTTTCTACAATATTGGTTTTATTCTTGAACTAACAGGAGAACTTAATCAAGGAGTATTTATAGAAACTATTAATCGTTTAAGTAATAGACACGATATATTTAAGTTTACGATTGTTGAAGAAGATGGAGTTCCTTATCAAGTACTCAAAGATGAACCTTGTATTGACATACATAATATAATTGTTGATTACTCAAATCTTAGTGAAGATGAAATAAATCTTCAGGAAATTGTATCTCCATATTTCAATACTGTCTTTGATTTTACGGAAGGGATGGTTAATGTCAAACTAATCAAAATTAATGAGGAGAGACATATTTTTGTTTTTGAAACACATCACATTATTTGGGATCAAATCTCGACATTTAACTTTTATAGAGAATTTACCCAAACGTACAATGCTCTTAGTAATGAAAAAGAAATTTCCTTACCAGAATTAAAAGTAAATTATTCTGACTATACAGAATGGATCAATGATTTGATTGATGAAGGGAAACTAGAAAAACAGCGTAAATATTGGTTAAATAAGTATAAAAAATTACCGGAAACACTTGAGCTTCCTACGGATTATCCTAGACCGACAATTCATTCATTCAATGGTAAATTTATTTTTGAGACCTTAGGATTAGAATTTAAAAATGAAATTTCAGAGTTCTGTAATGAACGAGGAATAACCTATCAAATTTTCTTAATAT
The DNA here is from genome assembly GCA_964351845.1 of uncultured Flavobacteriaceae bacterium. Taxonomy (GTDB): domain Bacteria; phylum Bacteroidota; class Bacteroidia; order Flavobacteriales; family Flavobacteriaceae; genus Dokdonia. The sequence goes on from CAYGQJ010000043.1 coordinate 26,156, forward strand.
CTGTTCTGAATCTTTTACTATACAGATTAACAAATCAAGAAGACTTTGTAGTAGGAACGCCTATATGGAATAGAGATCAAGAGCACCTTGATAAAGTATTAGGACTGTTTGCTTCTGGGATTCCAATTCGTTGCACTTTAGGAGAAAATTGGACATTTGATGAATTGTTATCACACACGAAAAACAACTCATTAGAAGCCTATGAAAACCACTTATATCCATTTAATAAGATAATTGAAGAATTAAATCCAATTACTGACTTTTCTAGACAAAAAATTATTTCTGTATTCTTTGGAGTTCAAAATGATGAAACAGAATTAAAAGATGTTGATTTAAATGGAGTTAAGGTAAAAGATGTTAGTAACGCATTAGACACTGCAGTAAAAAACACCTCTGTGTTTGACTTTACACTGCAGATAGACCACAATAAAGAAAATATGTGGTTTACCTTACGATACAATACAGATTTATTTAAAGAAGAAACTGCGAATAATTTCTTATCGAGGTACAAACAACTAGTAAAACAAATAATAGGTGATTCTTCTAAAGATCTTCTAGACTACAATTTCCTTATTGAAGAAGAAGAAAAACTTATAGAAAAAGTTTCTGTAAGTCCTACAAAAGTAGACATTCCCGATGTCGGATTGCATAATATTATTAATGAGACAGCTTCAAAATATGCTAATAAAGTAGCCATAATAGAAGAAGATAAAGAGATTACTTACAGTGAATTAAAAGAGTATTCAAATCAAATAGCAAACGTTTTAATAAAACACAAAGTTCAAGCACAAGATAGAGTTGGAATATTATTACCTAAATCAATAGACTTTATCGCTAGTGTTTTAGGTACACTTAACGCTGGAGCCATCTTTGTTCCTTTAAGTAGTGAATATCCCGAACAAAGAGTTCAAGAAATTATTAATCAAGCTGGGATTAAAAAAATTATCACAATAAATAATTTCTTTAATGAAGAGTTCCTAAAGGCTCCTTTTGCAGCTAGTTTATTGCTTCTAGATGAAATTAACTTTGCTGCAATACCAAAAAAAGTATCGCATATTCCTAGTAGTAGTGAAGATTTAATTTACACCATCTTTACTTCAGGATCCACAGGAAAGCCCAAAGGGATAGACATTAAACATGTTGGGGTAATAAATATAATTAAATCAACTATTAATGACTTTAATTTTACAGCTGATGAAAAAGTGCTTTTCCATACAGCTACTGTTTTCGATGCATCCATAATGGATTATTTATGGCCATTAGTCGCTGGGGCAAGCATTGTAGTAATGCCTAACACTATGGAAAGAAGTATATTGAATTATGAAGAACTAATCAATAAACATGAGATAACACACATCCAAAGTGTTCCGCTATTACTTGAGTCTTTTGTTGATGGAGTTGAACGACAAGAGATAAGCCAATTAAAATCATTAAAAAGAGTAGTCGTTGGAGGAGCAATTCTTAATACCAAACTAAGTAACAGATTCCTTAATGAATTTGAAATTGACTTATACAATTGTTACGGGCCTACTGAGACAACAGTAGATTCAACAAGATATAAATGTGTTATTAGTAATACAGAATCACAAATATTTGCTCCTATTGGGACGCCTGTTGCAAATACGAAGTTGTATATTTTAGATAAAAACCTACAACAGGTTCCCGTTGGTGTTCTAGGAGAATTATATATAGCTTCTGTTGGAGCTGCAAAAGGATACTTAAATGACTTAGAAAAAACGAATAAAACGTTTATCAAAAACCCATTCGATGATGGTATAAGTCCTTTACTCTACAAAACAGGAGATAAAGTTGCACTATTACATAACGGAAACTACGTTGTATATGGTAGACTAGATAATCAAATTAAATTAAATGGAAACAGAATTGAAATTGAGGAGATTGAATCACTTCTATTAAACTGTGATGGTCTTTATAATGCAGCTGTTATTCTTGATAAAAAAGGAAGTTACGAGCAACTAGTAGCTTTTGTTGAACCAGAAAAGGATGTTAATAAACTCACTTTGCAAGACGCAGAAAAGTATAGAGTTATATCCTTAAAAGACGATATGACTATCAAGGGTGAATTTGATCAACTTATTAAAAAATATACAAGAGTTGATCAAGAGACCAAAGCACAATACCAAGATGTAATCCATCAATTTCCAGAATATCAGTTATGCTTGTTTTACGATGGAAAACTTGTAGCAGCAATCTTAGCATGTCCTGCTTCTTTGAAAAGCCTTAAAGAACAAAAACATACGAATCTAAAAGAAATACTAAATGATAAAGATAATATGGATGCTATGTTCATACTGGAATTTATCAAACAAGATTCTGTATCATTAGCATTAAGCGAAAATGAAATAGGAAGGCTATACAAAAAACTAATAGCTCCAGATATTCAACAGTTCTCTCTCGAAAACAATACAGAAGTTATAGAACTAAAAGTAACAGAGGACATAAATTTCAATAAAACGTTATCTGTAGAAGAAATAAAAAGATATTTATCTGATTACTTACCACAGTATATGATTCCAAATCATATCGTTGTAAAAGACAGAATTGCTTTAAATACGAGTGGAAAAGTTGATAAAAATATCTTAAAAAAGTTAAATACAACTCAGAATTTCAAGGAAGAAATTCAATTGACTGCAACTCAAGAAAAAGTAAAAGAAATTTTCAAAGAAATATTAAAAGTTGATACTGTTAATATACATGAAAGCTTCTTTGAATTAGGAGGGCATTCCATTAATATGATTCAACTTATAGCAAGAATTGAAAAAGAGTTTAATACAAAAATTTCAATCCCTGAGATATTTAATAATCAAACATCATATCTCATAGGAAATCATATTGATGTATGTAAAGATGAAACCACAAAAGATAGAATTTATGTGCAAAAATTATCTTCTGGGGGTGACAAAAACATCTTTTGTTTTCCATCAATATCTACTACGGCGGCTGATTTTATTGAATTAGCCAAACAATTAAAAGGGTACAATCTATATGCATTTGACTTCTCCTTATTAGACGCATACGACGATGTGTATCAACAAAAAAAGGAGATTATTCAAAAATGTAGTGATATGATTCTTAAAATAAATGGGGATCATTCCTTTGATTTATTAGGGTATTCTGCAGGAAGTCACATTGCTTATGAGCTTTTAAAGGAAGGATCAGAAACACTGCAAGTAGATAAATTTATCATCCTAGATATGGAAAATCCTAGAGAAGATGAAGTGACAAGTAAAGCGCTTACGTATCAAGATGCAGAAGTAGATGAATTTATGTCACTAAACAAGCTTGAAGGTTTTAGCGATAGTGAAAAAGAACAGATAATTAGTAGAATATGGAAGTATGCTGAATTAGCATCTTATGTTACAGGTAATAAGAAAGTTAATATTCCTTTCTATGTTTTTGCAAGCGAAGAAGCAAATATAGAAAAACAGAAAGGATGGGGAGAGCTATCAAAAAGTAAAGTGTCTTTTTCAAATATGAAAGGGGCTCATTACGAGATGCTTAAAAATAAGTTCATTAAGAAAAATAGTCAAATATTAAATTTAAAAATTAACAGTTAATAAAATGAAAACGACAAAAGCGATATTAGGAATTAATTCCGTTTACCATGAATCTTCAGCGTGTTTAATTGTAAATGATAAACTAGTTGCAGCAATAGAAGAAGAAAGATTATCAAGGGTCAAACATGCAAAAGAAGCAAAAATTGATAACCCTAATGAATTACCAATGCAATCCATTAATAAATGTCTTGAAATGGGTAATCTAACTCTTGCTGATATCGATGAAATTGGATTCTCTTTTGAACCAAAAAGAAGATTAGATGAGAATCTAAAAATCGATGATGCTTATGAGGCTGAAAATTGGGGAAGTAAAGAAGGAGAAGAATTATTTTATCAAAAACTTCAAGAAGTTCCTCAACAATTAAAAGAGTTAGGGTTTAAAGGAAAGTTTGTTTATATGGAACATGCTATAGCTCATGTTGCCTCAACATTTTTTCCTTCTGGATTTGAAGATGCTGCAATTGTTTCTATTGATGGTATTGGAGAAGTAGAATCCTCTACAATTGCCTATGGAAAAGGGAACTCTATTGAAAAAATTCAACAGGTTAACTACCCTAACTCTATTGGGTTTCTATGGGAAAAAATGGCAAAATATTTGGGATATTCTGAATATGATGCATGTAAAGTAATGAGTATAGCTTCTTTTGGAGAACCAGAAAAGTTCATGAATGCATATGAAAAATTCATTACTCTAGATAAAGATACATTCTTCAAAATTGATAAGGATATAATCAAATTCAGAATAGAAGACTACTCTGATTTAGAAGAAATATTTGGCTTACCTAAACGTTCATTTGATGATCCTCTATTAAAAGCTCATCAAGACATCGCAGCGTCATTACAAGAAATCACAACGACTATCGTGATGAATATGGTAAATACAGCTTACGAAAAAACACAATCAAAAAATCTTTGTTTAGCTGGTGGAGTGGCACTTAATTGTGTAACCAACAGAATTATTTTTGAGAATAGTAAATTTGAAGAGATTTACATACAACCAGCATCAAATGATGCAGGAACAGCGTTAGGAGCAGCATTAAAATTATATGTTGAAGGAACGGAAAGCAATGAAAGAATTATGCTCAATCATACTTATTTAGGTCCTTCTTTTGATAATGCTCATATTAAAAAAGCTATTGAAGCTAAAGGATTGGTGTATGATGAACATGAAAATATTGAAGAGGTAGTTGCGAAATTATTAGCTGAAGGAAAAGTAATAGGATGGTTTCAAGGAGCTATGGAGTTTGGGCCAAGAGCACTTGGAAATAGAAGCTTATTAGCTGACCCTAGAGATCCAGGAATGGTTAAAAAACTTAATTCGGTTGTAAAGCACCGTGAGGATCATCGACCGTTTTGTCCAAGTATTTTAGCTGAAGATGCTGCTGAATGGTTTGTTATTGAAAAAGAAGCAATCGCAGCAGATTATATGTTGATGGCTTATCCAGTAAACAAAAATAAAGTAGAAAACATTCCTGCAGTAATCCATGTTGATGGAACATCAAGAATTCAAAAAGTTCAAAAAAAGACAAATCCTAAATATCACAAACTGATTACTGAATTTAAGGGGATTACTGGAGTGCCATTATTATTAAATACTTCTTTTAACGATAGAGAACCTATAGTTTGTACACCAGAGAATGCAATTAATACATTCTTAAAAACAAAAATTGATTTTTTAGTAATTGGAAATTTTCTTATGTCAAAAGAAAAAAATATACACATAAACGTAGTTGAAAAAGGGATCTCTTTACAAGAGATAGAAGCATAGTTTCAATGATGTTTAATAAAAGTGATATTATTTTCTAATGAGCGATATAAATTATATTGACGCAAATAAAAAAGCTTGGTTAGAAGTCAATGATTTTCATCAAAATTTTAAAGAAAAGTATAAGGAAAACCTTGTAAAAGATAAAGATTTTGTTGCCATCGATTATAATTTACTTCATACCATGGAGCGGTTAGATTTTGTAGGGAAGAGCATTTTACATGTTTGTTGTAATGATGGAGAAGAATTAATTTCTTTAAAGAAAAAAGGCGCTGATAGATGCGTCGGGATAGATCTTTCTGACAATGCCATTGTATCTGCAAGAGAATTAAATGAAAAATTGAAGTTCGATTGTCAGTTTTATTCAGACAATGTATATAATGCTGAAAACCATATTTCCGAAACATTTGATTTTGTTTTAATAACGGTCGGTGCGCTGGTATGGTTGCCCGATTTAAATAAACTTTTCAATATACTATCTAAATGTATGCATTTTGGATCACAATTAGTTATCCATGAACAACATCCATTCAGCTGGATCATTGATGAGGAACAGAAACTTTCTAAAACGGACTTATACTTTGTAAAAGGACCTTACAAAGAAAAAGGAGGATTAGATTATTTAGGAAAGGAAGAATATGAAGGGAATGATAACTATACTTTTAATTATACATTAGCAGAGTTATTTAATACCCAAATAAAAAATGGATTAAACATTCAATCATTTGAAGAATTTCCTTTTGATATATCAAACCTTAAATCTGATATAGAAAAAGAAAATGTTTCCTTCCCATTATCTTATATCTGTATTTCGGAAAAACAATAATTTTACATTTAATCTTATTACAATAGATGAAATTTCTTAGTAGGAGAGCACTAGTTGCATATCTTTTTATTGCTTTATTATCTGGTTTTTCTGGCTTTATGTTCATTGCATTAGTGAATAAAGTGATTAGCATCGTCATTAATAAAACATTACCTAATGAGCATAATTACTTATTGTTATTTAGCATAATAATAATAGTGTTTTTTATCTCTAGACGATTACTCTCAGAAGGGGTGATTGAAATTTCTCAAAAAGTATTTTGGGATATAAGAGCATATGTTGTGAAAGCGATCATTAAAGCACCTTATTCTAAAGTAAAAAAGATGAAAGATGAATTATATTCTGCCTTAACAGTGGATGTAAATAATATCACTAATGCTTCTTTAGTAATTATTAGTTTTATTTCTGCAATCATATTAGTAGTATCCTCATTTATTTATTTGGTGTATCTATCCGTTCCTTTATTTTCAGTTAGTATTATCATCATCCTAATAGGTGTTTTAGCGTACGGTTACAGCACTAAAAAAGGGAATGAAAATTTCATGAAAGTGAGGGCTATTGAACAAAAGTTTATGCTCTATTTCAATAGCGTTTTGGATGGAAATAAAGAGATAAAAGTAAATCAAGAGAAAGGAAATGATATTTATAATAAAAGAGTTGCATCATTATTAGAAGAAGGGAAAGAAAAAAACACGGTTGCCTATATCGGCTATCTAAATAGCCAATTAATAAGCCAAATGTTATTTTATATTATTATAACTTTTATTCTATTATATGCAGGAAAGTATTTTGAGGTTTCTATTGAAACCTCAATTAGCTTTGTTTTTACATTATTATTCCTACTTAATCCAATAGTAACAATAATGTTAGCTATACCACCTCTTAATTTAGGTGTGGTCTCATACAATAAATTAAAATACCTAAAGGAACAGTTAACAGACAGTGAAAATGAAACTCCACTAGTAAATTTGGAAGACCAATTTGTAGAGAACTTTAATAAGTTAACGTTCAACGATTATTTTTTCACGTATAATGAAGGTGCTTTTCAAGTTGGACCAGTACATCTAACGGTCCATGCTAATGAGATTATATTCATTCATGGAGGAAACGGTGCAGGTAAAACAACATTTATTAACTTATTGCTAAATATATACACTCCTAATCGAGGGGATGTTTATTTTAATGATGAAATATTCGAATTCCCAGAAAAAAGGAATCACTTATTTTCCCCAGTATTTAATGATTTCTATCTCTTTGATGATTTTTATGGTATCAAAAATGTCGATTATAAGAAAATCACCTCTCTTTTATCACTATTTGAATTAGAAGATAAAGTAACAATAGAAGACGGGAAATTTTCGACTATAGACCTCTCTACTGGACAAAGAAAGCGGTTAGCACTCATCACAGCGATACTAGAAGATCGCCCTATTTTAGTTTTAGATGAATGGGCAGCTGATCAAGATCCATATTTTAGAAAAAAATTCTATACAGAAATTCTACATAAAATTGTAAAAGAAGAAAATAAAACAATTATAGCCATTACTCATGATGATAAATACTATAATGAAGCGGATAGATTATTTAAAATGAATTATGGGAAATTAGAAGAAATAACTAACTAAAGGTAGTTTAGAAACAAAGTGATTTATTTTTTTGAAGCCTTATAAATTACAAAACGTGAGCTTTGGACGAGGAGAAGTGACGGAAGGAACTCTTTTTGTTTTTTCGCTTTAAGCGAAAAAAATACTTGAGAAATTAAAGATTCATATGTTCCTAAGTTTAAAACAGAAATTACACACATAAAAGTATCTTTTCCCAGCAGGCAGGTTTTGTTTCGGTTATATTTTATCCAGAGCTTAACCAAAATATCGGAACGAGCTAAGAAAATAAAAAAACAACTTGATTATGAGTTAATTTTTGAGTGTCCTACAATAAAAAAAAATAATGTAAACGTTCGTATTAATAAACCTAACGGGAATACAGAAAATAGTGATGAGTACTTTAATCAATAAAATAAAAATAGTTAAAGTTTTAATCACCTCAACTAATAAAAAATGAGAATAATTAAATATAGTACTGTTCTATTTCTATGTTTATTGTGGATCTTCATAACAAATTATAAAGTCTTTCCAATAAGTGATATTGGAAGTTTATTGACATATAAATCAGGACTCTTAGGACTCCAAAGTGAAGATCAAATTGACATAGAAGTAGGTATAGGTAAAGATCTCCTAATTAAAATAGATAGTATAGGTATTCCTTATATATATTCTTCAAATGATAATGATCTTGCCTATGGTTTAGGATATATGCATGCCAAAGATCGTTATTTCCAAATGGAACTTATGGCAAGAATTGTGAAAGGAGAATTATCAGAAATATTGGGAGTCAATACCTTTTTATCAGATGAGTCATGGAAACCTCTTGAATTTGATAGAAAATCAAAAGAACAATTAGAAGAATACAGAATAAAAAATCCTGAATTATATTCATATTTGGTGCATTATAGTGAAGGCGTTAACGCATTCCTAGAAAAAAACCAGCCCAATGATCCACTATATAAAATCTTTAATTTAAAACCTCAAAAATGGCAGCCAGAAAACTGTTTCTTAGTAGCGTGGTACATGAGTAGTAATTTAGCCTTTTTTGATTATCATGTAGAAAGGCAAGAACTATTAGACAAATTACCTAAAGAATTATTAGCGGTATTATATCCACAACAATTTGAAGACATAAAAACCATTCTTCCTAGTAAAAAGTTTGAAGAGAGAGTCATTGATATTCAACCTTTAGAAAAGTTAGGAGTACATATATCCAAAGAAACTACTTCTGTGTTTAATACAGATATAGGAAGTAATAATTGGGCACTCAATAGTGAAAAAGCGAATGGGAATGCTCCATTAATCGTTAATGACCCTCACTTGTCTCTAACACTTCCTGGTGCTTTTTATGAAGCAAGTTTACAAGGAGACAAACTGAAAGTTTATGGATACTCCATTCCAGGCTCTCCTTTAATTGTAAGTGGTCATAATACCGATGTTTCTTGGGGAATTACCAATGGAGAGTGGGATTTAGTAGATCGTTACCTTTTAAAAACTAAAAAGGATAGTTTATACTTTTACGAAGGGAATTGGATACCCTTTCAAGAAAAACAATATACTATAAAAATTAGAGGAGTAGGAGAAGAGCAAATTAAAATCAAAAAAACAGTTCACGGGTTTGTTAAAAATGAAGACAGTCTTTATTATGCTCAAAAATGGTATCCTTCAGGGAAAAATCAATCTATAAAAGCAATATATGACGTAATGCAGTCCAAAAATTATAGTCAATTCAAAAAAGCGCTGCAAACATACGACTATCCTCCTCAAAACTTTATTTATGCAGATGTAAACGATTCTATAGGAATTGTATGTGCAGGGAAATTACCTAAAAGACCCCAAGGATTTCAAGGAGGTTTGCTAGATGGTACAAAAACTCCTTTGAAGGAAGAATTTATCTCTACGCAGTGGGAAACGAGTAATCCGCAAAATGGGTATCTTTTTTCTGCGAATCAATTACCTATTCAAAATAATAATTATTTTGGAGCTCATTGGCATAAGGACGACTATAGGGTTACTCACATTGATAACTTATTAAAGGAAAAATCAGATTGGAATATTCAGGAAGTAAAATCGATGCAACTTGATGAGGTAGATATATCCTTTTTTCATTTAAAAGAAGTATTTGAAAACAACAGCAATGTTGATGAAAAATATAATGATATTAAAGAGGTATTATCTAATTGGGATGGTACTATGAATAGTAGTTCTCAAAAAGCATTTTTATATGAAACACTTCGAAAATGTGTTGAAGAAGAGGCTAAACGTTTTGCAAATGAAGAATTAGGTGTGCAACAAACCCCATCTATGAAATCGTTCTTGAACTATTTAAGTGCTGAAACATCTTTTAATGGCCAATACAGCTCAAGAGATACGCTCATAAATAATATTCTAAAAAAAACAGACTCGATTTTAAGTGTAGAAAATCAATCAGGAGAAAGGAAGTATAATCACATAAGTACAATAAATATATACAATATCGCATCCCTGCCAGGTTTTGGACATACAATTATAGATGCAGGCGGTAATAAAAACACTATCAATATGAATGCTTCTGCATACCCTGTATTTAGATCTATTTATGAAATGGAAAAAGATAACATTAAAGGATATACGATTATGGCAGGTGGTCAGAGTGGAAAAGTGAATTCAAAAAATTATACAAATCAGCTTGAGGATTGGAAAATAGGAAACTATAAGGAAACTCAATTTTCTGAAAATCCAGAAGAACTAAAAAATATTATTAGCACTATAAGCTTTGAATAATGAAAATTATTAAAAATATCTTACCATTTATAATAGCATTATTACCTCAAATAGTATTTGAAAATTACACGTATATAGTAGTTTCTACAATTGCAATCGGTTTTATTGGTGGATTGTTTGTGAAGTATAAGAAAGTTTTTTTAAAAATAGTAATACTTCAATTCGTGTTTTTTTCATTATTATTTTATTTAACAAATGATAATATTTTTTATTTAAATAATGTTGTTCAAAATTTAGGATTACCATTACTTTTAACACCAGTTATATTTATCCTATTTAATACATTAAATATTTCCATTTTGTTTTCATTTGGGTATTGGCTTCAAAAATTAGTTTTTAGTAATTTCTCTTAATTGGCTTATGAAAATTCTTGCTTTTCCATTTGCGGGGGGTCATAAATATTCTTTTGATTTCTTGAAACCACATATGAATCAGCATATGTTTTTTGAGGTTCTAGAATATGCGGGTAGAGGTAATAGGATATCCGAGAAGCCAATAGACTCTATAGATGAAATAATAAATGATTTATGGCCAAGCGTATTAAATTTTATTACAAAAGAACCATACATCATTTATGGACACAGTATGGGGGGCTTAATCGCTTTTTTGATGTGTCGCAGAATCCAAGAAAAAGGGTTAAATCAGCCAACCAAGCTTATCGTGTCTGGTAAAAAGGCACCTTATATAGAAAGAGAAAGTAAAATATGGAATTACCCAAGGGAACAATTTTGGGAAGAACTAATTTCTTTAGGAGGTGTCCCAAAAGAAATACAAAACGAGGTTTCCTTAAAAGATTTTTTTGAACCAATAATTAGATCAGATTTTAAAGCTATTGAAGAGTATTCTTTTCAAAGAATGGATCTACTAGATATCCCAATAGATGTATTATACGGAGATGAAGAATTAGAAAAGGAAAATGACTTTTCTGATTGGAACAAAGAGACGACCAATAAAGTAGCCCTTTATACATTTAAAGGAAATCATTTTTTCATACAAAATTATGCCAAAGATATTGCAGACCATCTTATTCGAGGATTTCAAGGCAGGAAATAAAGAGCTATTTTTTAATTCGGATATAGTTGTTCTTAAAACCTCATATACATATCCTTTAGAAGGTCAAAAGTGGGAAACATTAATAGATATGCTTCCTGTTGATTTAAAAAAAGAAGTTGAAAAATATGTGCGTTGGCAAGATCAACATAATACACTTATAGGAAAATTATTAGTGTACCTGGCGTATAGTATTTTAAAAGGCGAAAGATTAAATTTTGAAAGATATAAAAGGGATAAATACAATAAACCTTTTCTTAAAGACTCAAGTTTTAATTTTAATATTTCTCATTCAGGAAAAACAGTTGTTTGTGCTATTTCTCGAAATGGTATTAAACTGGGGATTGATATTGAAGAAATAAAAAAAATAGATATTAATGGTTTTAAGAATATTTTTCATCCAAATGAATTCAATAAAATAACCCAAACAAAAGATGTTGAAGAATTTTATAAGTATTGGACAAGAAAAGAAGCTTTTACGAAAGCTATCGGTAAAGGTATCGTATTACCTTTGGGGCCAATAGATACAACTAAAAAAATAATTTCTAAAAATAAAGACGATTATTATATAGAGTCACACTTATTAGATAAGCTTTTTTGTTCTCTAGTGTGTAATAAAAATGAAAGTCAAATCAATTGGATAGATATAAAATTTTAAATTAGAATATGAAGAAATTTATAACCTTATTATTAGTGTTATTATCAATGACGGTAATAGCTCAAAAAGTTGAAATAAAAGGACAAATTAAAGATAACCAAAATGGAGAAATTCCATTTGCTAGTATTGTATTTAAAAGTGTCACAGATAGTTCAAAGGTATTTGGGACTTTAGGAGATGAAACTGGAAGCTTTATCATTGAAATACCTAAAGATAACTATTCCCTTGAGATTTCTATTGTTGGCATTGATCCGAAGATTGTTGAAGTAAATCTTATAGACAAAGGATCCATTTTAGATTTGGGGGTCATAACAGTTTCTACAGAAGTCTCTTTAGATGAAGTAGTGATCACAGAAAATAAAACAGCGTATAAAGTTGATCTTGATAAAAAAACATACAATGTAGCTCAAGATGTTGTAGCCAAAGGGGGTACATTAACAGATGTCATGCAGAATCTTCCATCGGTACAAATAGAATCAGATGGTAATGTGAGTATACGAGGAGATCAAAACGTACGCATATTAATAGACGGGAAACCTAGTGGTTTAGCGAGTTCTGCAGAGCTTTTTTCTACAATTCCAGCTAGTTCAATTGAAAAAGTAGAAGTCATTACAAATCCATCTTCAAAATATTCAGCGCAAGGGACTGCCGGTATTATTAATGTCGTCTTGAAGAAAGGACAGAAAAAGCGATTTAATAGTAGTGTGGAAGTTTTCACAGGATACCGACTTACAGCAGGAGTTAACGCTAACATCACTCAAAGTGGAGAAACAGGTTCTTGGTATGCCAATGCGGGTCTCGGTTATTCAGAGCCTAAAGCTGTAAATAATATTTTTCTGCAAAACCCTAACAATGTACCCGATATAAGTAATCAAGAATCTGATAGGATTAGGAACCAATATTATTACTTGATAAATGTAGGAGGAACTAAAAACTTCAATGAATACAACAGTCTTTCAGGAAGTGTAACGTATAGAGGAGCCAAATCTGATAATTCGAACACTACTCTTTATGAAGATTTTGATGCTGGAACACCTCTCAATAGGTCAAATAGAGATGAAATTGAAAATGAAACCAATAGTTTTATTAATGGAAATATGTCATTTGATCATAAATTTGAAAAAGAAGGACACCTATTAAGTTTTACCGCAAGTGGCGAACATACCGTAGGAGATGAAGACGCATTAATTAGTACTATTGAAACATTTCCAGTTTCACAAACCCTTAATCAAGATGGAACTAAAAACGAAGAAGAAATTAGTCGTTATGTTCTGTCCCTAGATTATACATTACCAATGAAGAATAAGTATACATTGGAATTGGGCTATCGTAGTGATTTGTCATCTATTGAAAATGACTTTTCAGTTGAAAGACAGGCAGGAGGTATGACATTTGTTATACCTGAGTTTACAGATAAAACTGAATATGAAGAAAAAGTACATGCTTTTTATGGTCAGCTTACAAAGAAATATGAAAAGCTATCTATTAAATTAGGCTTAAGAACAGAAATATCAGATATAGATATATCTTCTGCAGTTAATAATTTTGTTGATAGAAAAGATTATACAGATTGGTTTCCTTCAACGTTTATTAATTATGCATTTAATGAAAAAAATAAGTTGCAATTTTCAGCATCTAGACGAGTAAACCGTCCAGCAAGTTGGATGATTGTCCCTTTTTCTACCTTTACAGATGAGCGAAATATTTTTATTGGAAATCCAGATGTAAACCCTTCTTATATAGTAGCTACAGAATTAAGTTACACAACTAAAATCTCAAACAAGTTTAGTTTCTATCCTACACTTTATTATAGAAATACAACCGATGAGATGGAGTTTTTTGTGGAAAGACAACAAATAACCATTGGTGAAGAAACTCAAGATATTTTTGCATCTACTATAGCAAATATAGGCGACTTCACAAATTATGGGACAGAACTGGGGCTTTCATATAAGCCTTTTAGTTGGTGGAATATGTATACAGAAATTATTGTAAGTGGTTTTAAGCAAAGAGGATCATTTAGAGGGGCTAGTTTTGATGGTGATGGTGTATTAGTCTCCGGACGATATAATGCAACGTTTAGCTTCTTTAAATCAACGAAATTTCAAATTCAAAACTTTTACAGAGGTCCTATAGAAACGGGTCAATACAGACGAAAAGGCTTTTATGGGGTTAATTTTGGTATTAGTAACGATATATTTAACGGTAATGGGTCTATCGCTTTTAACGTGAGTGATGTCTTTAATTCCAACAAACGTCTCGTAACTACATTTGGCTCAGATTTTACACGTGATTTAGAGTTACAATATAGAGTACGTCAAATAAACTTATCGTTTACCTATAGATTTAATCAAAAGAAAGACAATGGGAAAAAAGGAAATCAATTTGATGAATTCGAAATAATTAACTAAGTACCTTTTCTGAGAAAATACCAAGGAGTATTTTAATTTTTAAAAAATGAAGTGGTTTCGACTACTTTTATGATCTCTACGCTAAAGATGAGCGCTTGACTTTAACGAGTTCTAGAGAGAGCACATACAAAATGAATAGAAAATCCTGTCACGCTTTTGGGCGTTGCAGGATTTTTTTTTGAGTATCTAAGGGATTCAAAATTAATGATGTAAACCTTCATGACATGGTTTACAAACAGACACAAGCCATTTGATGGGTTCTCTTCCAATATTTTTCCGAGCATATCTTTTGTGGTGGACTTGCGTAGCTTTTGCCCCACAATAGACACATGTCCAATCGTCACGTTTGAGGACGACATACCGCTTGCGCCTCCACGCATCTGATTTTAAATAGACGTTGCGGTAATAGTCACGTCTTTTTTTACGCTTTACATCAAATACCAAGCGGTCGTATTGCCATTTGCCTATGACAA
>CAYGQJ010000044.1:0-3442 GCA_964351845.1 uncultured Flavobacteriaceae bacterium
CGATGGCTGTTACATTATGGATTTCTCCATTAGAGGATACCTTGTTCCAGCTTTGACCTCCATTTGTGGTTCTAAAAACACCCCCACTGACGGCTCCTGCTAGTATTGTGTTACTTGAGGGATCCGTTAGGTCTATCACTAGGGTTCTTGTACGGCCTCCTAGATTAGAGGGACCTCTATTTACATAAACATTATCAGAAGATCTTGTCGCGTCTTGATCACGTAACTGCCCTATAGACATTTGAAATTCTAATTCTTTTTGATCCCTAGGGATTTCTCCTGTTTGAGGGTCTCTTTGAAATTGTAGTTCATACTCCAAACGCTCTAGCGCATATTGTTGCTTTTGCGCTAAAGGTGTTTTTTCTGTTTTTGAGCTAGGTGTAATTAATGTCGTTTCATTTCTTTCTGCTGTTTCATTTACACTTCTATCTATAAGAAAATAGGAAAGCACTCCCACAGATAAGAGTACCAAAGCGTACGTAGTTTTTTTCATTTAATTTCAATTTTTTAGCTCCTAAAAAAAGTAGGATTTTATAGGTCGCTGTTTATTATAATTCATTTCATTCTTCCTTCGTTTTAGGGAATACTTTTTTATTAAACACAAGAAGCATTCCAACACCTGTGCTTATCGCCATATCTGCAATATTAAAGATAGCATTAAAAAATGTAAACGTCTTACCCCCTATAAAAGGAAGCCAACTTGGAAACGTAGCATTTTTTATAAATGGAAAATAAAGCATATCAACTACTTTTCCGTACAAAGGAGCTTCATACCCTCCTCCTCCAGGAAGAAAACTTGCTACATGGGTTGCCGTGCTTTCTTCAAAAAATACTCCATAAAACAGAGAGTCTATAATATTACCCATAGCACCTGCAAATATCAAAGAAATGGAGATGATCAGTAGTTTAGGAGCATGATCTTTTACAGATTTATAAAGCCAATACCCTATTAATGGTGCTATAATTAAGCGAAACAAAGAAAGTGTAATCTTCCCATGCTCCCAAGGTAATTGAGCTCCCCAAGCAGCTCCATCATTTTCTACAAAGTAAATCTGAAACCAATCTAATCCAAAAACCTTAATAGAATCTGTTAAATGAAAATGCGTTTTTATATACACCTTGCTGCATTGATCTACAAGAAGTATTAAAAAAATAATGAGCCCAGCTTTCTTTAGTGACATATATTTTATTTAGGATCGTAAAAATAACGCTTTTTACTGTGATTTTATAACACTTATATCGCCATCAATGGTCTGTAATTCCATTGTTTTAACTCCAGTGATCCCTTTAGAAATAACGACATTTCCGTTTCGAGATTGTGCTAAAATCTCCGCATTTTTAGTTTCAATTGTAATATTGCCAGATATGGTGTTGATGTGTACGCTTTCGCGAAAGCGGAAACTGGACAAATGACAACCGCCTCTTTCTAAATTAATACGAACTTGGTCATAGTCCCCCTGCGCATTTACACGTGCCAATGTTGAATATACATCAATAGAAAGTCCTTCTGGCAGTATGATTTCTATGACAATAGACAACACCTTGTGTGCAGATAGTTTGTCATTAAAAGGGACAAAGTCTGGTGTACGGCCTGTAGTGATTTTTAATACCCCTTCTACAATCTCTGTATGAAGTAAGGTGCTTTCAAAAGTCTCCCCTTCTATCTGCGTATAGATGGTTATGTTATCTGTTTGAGTGGTGGTGAATTTAATTTGAAAAATGTCATCACTCTCTACAAACACGGTATGCGTATCTCTTGCATCATACGCTTTGAATAGTTTTTTTTGCGCAGACAGGCTTGCTGAAAACACAAGGAACAGTATGAATACGGAATAATACTTCATAAAAAAGCGTCCCGAAGGACGCTGTTGTATTTTTAGCTCTGCATGTTCTTAGCTTCTATACTAAGCGTGGCATGTGGTACGAGTTTTAGACGTTCTGGGTTAATTAATTTTCCTGTAACACGACAAATCCCATAGGTTTTATTATTGATGCGTGTAATCGCATTTTTAAGATCTCTGATAAATTTTTCTTGCCTGATGGCAAGCGCACTATTTGCTTCCTTACTCATTGTGGCACTTCCCTCTTCAAAAGATTTGAATTGAGGAGAGGTGTCATCTGTTCCATTAGTACCATCATTGAGATAGGCACTCTTAATGAGATCTAAATCACGTTGTGCTTTTTCAATTTTGTCTTGTATAATCTTGCGAAAATCTTCTAACACAGCATCGCTGTATCTTTGTCCTTTAGTATTTTCCATACTTTACTGTTTTGATATGGTTAAATATGTTGTTATGTTATCAAAGCTTATTTCAAGCCCGTTTGTTAATTTTTCTACGACTTCCAGAGAATCTGCTAGGGTCTCTGTTTTAATATATTCTTCATTATCTAGTATCGTTTGCTTGATAAGCGGTTCTTCTTGTAACTTAATAGCAATACGATCTGTGACTTCAAAACCAGAATCTTTACGTAAGTTCTGAATACGATTTACAAGCTCTCTTGCGACCCCTTCTTTACGAAGCTCTTCTGTGATGGTAATATCTAACGCAACAGTCATTCCGTTTTGACTCGCTACCAACCAACCATCTATATCTTGAGAGGTAATCTCTACGTCACTAGATTCTAATGTAGTCAATTTTCCATTAATTTCTAGATCAATTTTACCATCACGCTCAATTTTTCCAATTTCATCAGGCCCAAAATCCTTTATAGCACTAGCAATCAGCTTCATATCTTTCCCAAATCGAGGCCCTAAAACTTTAAAATTAGGCTTAATTTGCTTTACTAAAATGTCAGAGTCATCACTTATAAGCTCTATTTCCTTTACATTAACTTCTGATTTTATGAGATCTGCAACCGCAAGTATCTCTTCGCGATCTGTATCTGACAATACAGGAATCATCATACGTTGTAAAGGTTGGCGCACTTTAATTTTCTCTTTTGCACGAAGCGACAACACTAATGAACTCGCTGTTTGTGCCTTTTCCATCTTGTGCTCTAACGCAGCATCTATGTAATTAGTATCACTTTTTGGAAAATGTGACAGATGTATACTCTCAAAATGTTCTTTTCCTGTGATTCCATTCAAATCTTTATACAGTTTTTCCATAAAAAATGGAGCTACAGGCGCTGCTAGTTTTGCTACTTCAAGTAAGCAGGTATACAGTGTTTGATAAGCGCTTATTTTATCTGTTTCATAAGATCCTTTCCAAAATCTTCTTCGGCTTAATCTCACAAACCAATTAGATAAATTTTCTTGCACAAAAGCATCGATGGCTCTTGTTGCTTTTGTAGGCTCATATTCAGCATAAAAGGTATCTACTTTCGCGATAAGCGTATGAAGTTCAGAAAGCACCCAACGATCTATTTCTGGACGCTCCTCTAGAGGAATATCTGCTTCGGCATACGTGAAATTGTCAAGGTTTGCATACAATGCAAAGAA